>DYEX01000150.1 GCA_020725525.1 Desulfovirgula sp. | reverse complement strand
TTAACCGGTTTTGAGCGGTATTACCACCGGCTGCCTCTTTCGGGTAGCCGGTTTTTCTTTTTGGGGTTTTCGATGGAAATGCCGGCGGAATTTAAAAATTATTTTTGTGATTACCGGTTTAAAATGAGAATTTCCTTTGTTCCACCGGTTGGTTGCCCCAATTTAATTTGAAGATTTTTCCCGAATCAATTTGAAAATCTACATTCAGGGATTAGTGGGGTTTGGCACGACATCCCGCAGAAGAACAGACAGCATAGTATCTCCTCGTTTCAATCCCTTTCAGGGATTAGTGGGGTTTGGCACGCCGCGGCTCCCCTGGCTATGGCCTTAATGGGCCATAAAGAGGGTTTCAATCCCTTTCAGGGATTAGTGGGGTTTGGCACTATCAACCAGGCAGATGAAGCCACAAGATTCCTGGTAGAGTTTCAATCCCTTTCAGGGATTAGTGGGGTTTGGCACATCTCTTCAGTCCCTCCTGGCCGCTGCTAAGGCGGCTGAGTTTCAATCCCTTTCAGGGATTAGTGGGGTTTGGCACCGGCAGAAGGATGAGGGCCCGTGGCAGGCGGAGGCCTAGTTTCAATCCCTTTCAGGGATTAGTGGGGTTTGGCACCGCGAAGCTTCTGGATCGCCAGAAGAAGGCTCTCACTGCGTTTCAATCCCTTTCAGGGATTAGTGGGGTTTGGCACCATCACTATTTAAGAGGAGCAGCCGCAGCCCCGGGCGTTTCAATCCCTTTCAGGGATTAGTGGGGTTTGGCACTTGAGGCATACGAAAAATACGGAGTGAGGGAGACTAAGTTTCAATCCCTTTCAGGGATTAGTGGGGTTTGGCACGTTTGGCACCAGCCATGTGAGTGTATCTTTCTGCCCTTTCCTGTAGGCCGGTTTCAATCCCTTTCAGGGATTAGTGGGGTTTGGCACTAATTCGGGGAGGCCTTGATTTTATGTTCGGGCCTAAAAGAGTTTCAATCCCTTTCAGGGATTAGTGGGGTTTGGCACGTGCAATACATGATTGGATAGAAGTTGCTAAAAAAAGTTTCAATCCCTTTCAGGGATTAGTGGGGTTTGGCACCGCGTTTGGCTGCGAGCCTTGTTTAATCAGCGCTGTGGTATTTTGCTCCGCGAGTCTTGCTATTTACGGCGCAATACTGCTGTGCCGCTTCCCGGGCCAAACCCCATGAGTACTGATATTCCTGGACATTCTGTTCCGCCGGTGGGATGCATGTTCTGTTTCCTGAAAGATTCGCGATTTCCTTTTAATACTCCTTTCGACACCCGGCGGATAAATCCTGCAAAGGCAAGCGGCGGGGACTAAAATTTTTTGAGTTCCTTTTTTGCGGGCCGGGCGGTTCTGTGCCAAAAAAATGATCCTCAACCGCATTATAATTAAAGTTGTCTAAAAATCCAGCCCGGGGTGGTGAGGAGTGTCCGTACTGTACCTGCACGAGCATGGAACGCTGGTTCGCAAAGAGTCGGAAAGACTGGTGCTGGAACGTAACCGGAAGAAGGTCGGCGAGATTCCCCTTTTTAAAATCCACCAATACGGTCTGGGGGAAATAGAAGATATATACACCTTCAGGCCGGGCACAATGGTGTATACCAACGGAGCACTGTTCACCGTGGCTGTAATGGTGGATAGGTACAGCGAGCCGAAACCGTACGGGGAGTACTACCCAGATGGAAGACCAAGTCAATACGAAATCGGTGAGGCATACATTGTGACGGTCAAAATAACCGACCATTTTGAACCTATACTTGTTGAAAAGTATGTGGGAGTAACCCTTAAACTCGGCTGGGAAGAACTCCACGGACTTGTACTGAACGACCCGGACTACACAGGACACTGGATGTACCAGGATTACACGACCCGCTTCAGGAATCTGTACATCCCCAATCTCATCCTGGCACCGGACGGGAATATGTATGTCATTAAACCGACAGCAATCTATACAATAGGACATGGTAGTGACCCAAACACATTGACACACAGGGATATAGGGAAGTTATATGACGAAAAGAAACATGGGCATTACCTTGGGGGAGTGCCTGCTCTATACAAGATTCACCCAGATGGTAGTCAGGAAATAATGGAAGAGACAACATATAACCCACTCAAACAGAAAGAGATAAGGCTTATCAAGGACTTCATCGACACATCAAATAAACAGCTACGCTGGATGAACGACCCCGACCCGGACAACGATACCATCTATGCCCTGCCCTCGCATGAAGATCCTGAAACATCGGTCATAGCCTGCAACGAAAGCTACGTGTGGAAGTATAACTTCAAGGAGCACCAGTACAGGCAGATAGACTTCATCCCGGGCAATGAAATGCCCAGCGGAAATAAGATAGCGCTCATGCCCGACCATGTATATTCCCCCACCATGCCTCGGGCAACCAAAACCCTGGGCGTGTTTTTCCTCTCGGGCAATAAGGTCTGGCGGCTGTACGCAGACCGGTACTACCAGGACTTCGGCAAGTTGACAGTCTACGGCTTATCTAAAATAGCTGACTGGGCAGTTGACGAAGACACCAGGACCATCTACCAGCTCTTAAACGACGGCCGGCTGGTGGCCATCGACTTCAGCAAGTACGTACAGTACGAGCCGGGCCGGAAAGCGGGACGGCAGGGAAATGGAGCAGAGTTTGAAATGCCCGGCGAGACGTTCAAAGTCATGTTCGACCAGAACAGGCAGTATATATACGGGGTCAAGGGCTCCAAAGGGCCGTACAAGCGGTCCGGCGTACTCTATGTTCCCATCGACCCGGTAGTCTATATACTCAAGTTAAGTGTGCACGAAGATAAAATGATCCAGGACTCAGGTAACGTGTACGCCGTCATGCTGAGCAACCCTAACTTCGGTTCCACGAGATACATTAAGGTATATGTGAACAGGGAAGGAGGCGTCATTCAGAAGCATGCCTCCCTGGACGAATTGATGACAGCAATCTATGAGCTCACCGGCCTGCGCTATAAAACCAGGTACGACGTTACTACAAATACGCTGTACATCCAGCCCGGGGCCGGGTCAATGCAGATATTTGAAGGGTGGTGGAGATAAATGGACTTCCCGTGGCATGTCATAGTCATACTCCTGAGCGGCGTGCTCCTGGCCGCCGCCCTCGGGAGTAAAGAGGTCTTCCCCCTGCTGTACAAGCTGTTTTTACTCTTCCGCATGGTGGTGATCATGCCGGCCTTTATAATCGGCGCTATAGCGTTGGGGGACCACTATCACCTCATACAAAGCGACTTCGCCGAGATTATCTACTTCTTTATGGGATTCTTCATTTACCTGGTCCTTGTCTTTATCATTGATGGCATAGCAGAGCGGATAGCCGAAAAGCACGGGATAAGGCTTTGATACATTCTGGAGGTATGTTTATGTTACAATTCATAGGGTGCGCCTTTCTAATCGGCATATTCGCCGGTCTCCTCTTTATCCTTGTTAAATTCGGATTCATGGTAGCTATAGTAATCCTGGCCATCCTTATGGCCCTGGGCTTTTTCTCAAAGAGTAACTGAAAAGGCAAACAGGATGGGGCATGGTCACTGTGATCATGCCTCTTGTGCGCTGAAGGCAGAACATCCCCCGGGGTACCGGACAACCCTGTGCCAAAAAAATGATCCTCAACCGCATTATAATTAAAGTTGTCTAAAAATCCAGCCCGGGGTGGTGAGGAGTGTCCGTACTGTACCTG
>DYEX01000149.1 GCA_020725525.1 Desulfovirgula sp. | reverse complement strand
CAGTGCTGACGCACCAAATATTTTACAAAGTTCTTTGAGTCCTTTTTCGACCCCCGGCAGTATCGTCCTCAGGCGAAGGTATGTTTCTTACTGTAAATTTGGCAGTGGCCTGAGTATTTACAGGACTACCCGGACAGGATTGATCCAAGCAGGATTAGGCGAGGTGGCCCTCGCCCGAAGTGATTTTTTTAGTTTGGTCAGATAACTTGCGTGATTAAATCACCAGACGAAGTTGAGCCGGTTTATCGCGGAGCCTCTTCAACCTGGAGAGGTCGAGCCAGTTGCCCGTGAATGTCTGCCATAAAAACCGCAGAGTGCCGCGCATGCCCAACGTTTGCACCGTTTCCCATAAGGCCACGGTGTGCAGGGTAAGAATGTTGATCAGGTGGGCC
This sequence comes from Desulfovirgula sp., assembly GCA_020725525.1. Lineage (GTDB taxonomy): Bacteria > Bacillota > Desulfotomaculia > Desulfotomaculales > Desulfovirgulaceae > Desulfofundulus. Next base: position 2,318 of record DYEX01000149.1, on the reverse strand, counting down.
AGACGCATCAGGGCGTGCCACCCTTTCAAGGCGTTCCAGTTATATGAAAATGGGTGTTCATAGTTGTATCCGCGGCGTTTTTCAATCAGGAAATTCTCTTCAATACCCCACCGGTGACGGGCCGCCCGGTTGCAGCGGTCGATTACGTTTTTTTTGGTAATTGGGGTGCCCGACACCCACGCCCAGGTAGTCTGACAGGTTAGTCCGTTTTCTTCCCAGGTTTCGTTGCAAACCACCACGTGGATCACCAGGCGATGATGCTGGTTTTGGGCATCCCGCCAAACGTAGACAATGTCGTTAGCCCACCAGAAGTTCTGGGTCCGGTTGCCCCACTGATGGGTCCGGGTCTGCTCTGGTTCCAGCTTGTGGATTCCTAAAGCGTCCTCCCAGACCGATTGAAGACAGTTTGAAGGCAGGACGATCATGAAGTCCCAGTTGTTCTTCCGGCAAATCTGCATCACCGGGCCACCTGCGTAAAGACCGTCGGCCACGATCAGAAGAGGGAGTTTGCCCATCAGTTCTTTGAGGCGCGGAGTTAGGCGATAAAAGGCCTTTAATTCGCAGTCTTGTTTATCCTGATCTTGATTTTCGCAGAATTCGGCCAGCAGGGGAATGACGATCCCCTGCGGACCCACCAGAGCGGCCTCCAGGAGGTAGACGTAGTTTTCGCTCTTGCGGTGGAGTGCTTCCGGGGCGAAGGGAAGGGTCCGGGTGAACTTCTGGGTGCCGTCGATGGCGACCACATAATGCTTCTCGACCAAAAGCGCCTGTAACTTCTTATTGCGTAAGAGCTTGCGGACGGTGGTCCCCAAAATGTTTTCGATTTGCTCGGCCGGGATCCTTTCCAGGAGCCGGGCCAGGGTGTCCAGGTGGGGAATGCTGTCCACTTCGGGAAAGACGGACCGCAGTGCATCTAAGATAGCTGGACAGCTGAGTTCCCGGTTGGCCTCGCGCCGGGAATTATACTGAAAGATAAACAAACATAAGCCAAAAACCATGAGGATGGTAAGTTTGTGCCTGATGCTCCCGGGCCGGCGGGGATCCTTTAAGCGGGCGAACTTTTCTAAAAGGCCGGGCAAGATTGCCCGCCAGGCATTGAGCTGGGCCTCCGCGGCCGACTGCCGGGCTTCTTGCTCTTCCTCCACCGTCTTCCAGGGGCTTTTGCGGTTGGGTAAGGTGGCCGAATTTATCGCCTCCGGATTACGCATCAAACTCATCGCACCTGCCCGCCACCGGCGCTGGTGCGCAAAGCTCCTCCCGCCATTCCCGGACCAGGGGGTAAACGAACATCAGCCTGACTACCGGACTGCCTTTTTGCCTCCGGGGTTCTCTGCCCAGGCCGGCTGTTTCGCCGATGTACTGCCAGTTGGCCGCCCGGTAGCAGGTCCCCTGGTGCGGCGGGGTGACAAAGGTCTCTAAAAGCACCGGGGCATACCCGTACCGTTTTTGCCAGTCCGCCCGGATGCGCCGGGCGACCAGCGCCAGGGCATGGCTGGCCAGGTGGGGTATTTGCACCCCCGGCAGAATTAAAAAACGGCTGTTGTTGACGATGCGGTAACGGAATCGCTTGCACTCCAGCGCCGTCCACCCGATCCAGGCTTCCCGGACGGCCACCTTCCTGGCCGCCGCGGCAAATAACAGGGCGCCCAGGATCTCGAGCCTCCCTTCGGCCCGGCTGTGGATCCAATAGCGCTGGTGGGCGCCAAAGGGCTGGCGGTAACCGAGCGGGTGGTAAGCCGCCATCGTTGCGTTCCAAAGGGGTTGTTCTTTTAGCAGGACCGGATCAACCGTCACTGGAAGATACTGTTTCAACGGACCTTCCCTGGAGATGCAGGGCAAGGGTGCAACCTTCTTTCCATTTCTTTTGGGCGGATTTTTCTTGGGGGGCAGTTCAATTAAACCGGAAGCCTCGAGCTGTTCCAGGAACAGGCGGCAGGCCTCTATTTTCAGTTTGCCGTTCGGTGCTTTCCAGGGCAGGTTTTCGCAAATTGTGGCGAACAGCTCCCGGCGGCTTAAACCATTTTTGAACTGCCGGGCGGTTTCTTTGATCAACGTCAAATCCTCTTCAGTAAAAAGGCGATCCCCAATCCAAAAGGGTGGGTTCCATGAGCGCAAAGGTATCGCCGTCCTCTCTTATTTTATCCCACCCTATTATTACATATCGCCCTGTGCACTGTCCACCCCCATTTGCAACGAAATTTTCTTTCCCGTGCCCCCAATCGCTGGATTGGCGTGGGGTCTTTTGTTCATGCGTCAGCACTGGATCACTCAGTTAAAATCTTACCAAGAGGGAAATGGCTCACTCACGGATAAATCTT
>DYEX01000148.1 GCA_020725525.1 Desulfovirgula sp. | reverse complement strand
GTAACCTGCGCCGGTCTGAAAAGGAACTCATCATTTTTCCCGATGACGGCCACCCAGACCCTGCATGCAGCTTCATCTTCCGGTGTAGCAGAAGCATTTTTAGCCGGTTCGCCAGAAGAAGCACTTTCAGCTGGCCCGCCAGAAGCCGTACTCTGCCGGGAAGTAGCGGTAGACTGCTTGCTCTGGCCGCCGCCCGCCGCCCCGGCTTTTTCTTTGGCCGCAGGTGACGGGCTTTGTGTTGATTCGCCGGAGGTCTGGTTAGAATTTACTCCGGGAGAAGATTGGCCGGTGCTGGAAGGAAGGTTGCTCTGCCCTGCGCCTGCCTGCTCCCCTGCCCCGTTACCTGCTGCCTGATGGCCAGCGCTCTGGCTGCTCTGAACCTGCCGGCTTTCCTGGGAACTGAAGACCTTGTGCATGTATAGAGCCGGCCCCAGCACTCCGGCCAGGATCACCAGCAGACCGATAACATAAATGAGTTTGCGCTTCATGGAATCACCCCATGGTAAATATTCAGTGAACCCGGTTGGATGCGGCCCAGCACTCACCCAAATATGACCCTGCTTCCGGTGTTTCAGGTTTATATTGATAAATCAGGTTCTAGAAAGAGCTATTTATCCCGGTGAGTGCTGGGTCCCCGCTCACTCCAGTGCTCCGCGCCGACAGCACCGCATCCTTTTCAATAAACAGTTTTATTGAATATTTACACCCCATGCAAACAAAAGTAAAGTATTTCACGCTGTAGTGCCTGCGGGAGCGGGAAAATCTCCCTTTCCCGCACAAGGGCGACACGCGGCTGGCAGCATGCTCCTGGTTCACCCGGCATCCCTATTAAGGTACCGTTGCCAAATCACCCGGGCGGCAGTCGTCCTCCGTCGCTCCCGGGCTCCGGAACGACCACCGCCCGTTCTTCCATGCCCTAATTTCTGCTAAATGCATAATGGAGGTTTTATCTTTCCTGTTACTTGTTTTGAGCAGGCGGCTGTAACTTTTGCCACACCCGGCACAACACTACAGTAGCTTCTGCCCGGGTGGTATGGCCTGCTGGTACAAACTGGGCCACTGTCCGGCCCTTCATTATTCCCTCCCGTACTACCAGAGCTACGGAGTTGCGCGCCCAGGGAGAAATAGAGGCAGCATCTTCAAAGCCGGCCAGTATTCTGG
>DYEX01000147.1 GCA_020725525.1 Desulfovirgula sp. | reverse complement strand
TTTAAACATTTTAAAGGTGGGAGCGAAGCTCCGCAGACTTACTCTAAGCCTGAAAGTTCTTTTGTGCAAGTTGTGCAATCCGCTGAGGTTTAACCTTTATGATTTTATTTACAGGTTCAGAAGTAAGGCCGAGTCCCCTCCGGGGATAGGAGATAGTAGGCTGGCAACAGCAGGGTTAACTCGATAGATATGATGTCTCCATTCGAATAAAGAATGGATGATAAAATATCTATTTGAGTGCCTACAGGTGGAATGCGGAAAAATTATCAAGGAATTGTGGAAAATTGTAAAAAGAACAACCTTGGTAAACAGTACATAATTTCGGCGGTAGTAATGTAGAAATATGTTGAAATAAATCGAAAAAAACAGCTACAAATTTTATCAATATTTTAGTATGATAAACCCGGTAAAACGTGGTTATAAAGATTCTAAAAGTTTTTCGCCCTCGCCGAGCGAAGGCCATCAATGGAATATGCCTGCGGCAACCTTTGTGGTCATATCTCGCTACCGGGGTGTCCCAATGGCAGTTATCAGTGTTATTATTACAAGTGATTCCGCGACTTATAAAGAAGCTTTGGAAAGCATGTTGAAAAAATTGCCGAACGTCTTTAAAATTATGGCTACCACTGATCTGGGAATGGTTGTTGAAAAAGCGGCCAGTTTTCAGCCGGATGTTATTCTGTGTGCCCTGCGCAATGAAGGTATACCTTTTTCTTTGCTGGGCGAAGTGAAAAGAGTTTGCCCGCAGACGGTGATTGTGCTGGTGACTGAATCCTATGATTTGAAAAAGATTACCGGCGCTTTGGAAGTAGGGGTGGACGCCTATGTGGGGTCAATGGCCCCCGGTTACCTGACCCGCATTTTGGAATTGGTTTGCCGGGGCGGTATTATGGTCTTTCCCAGCATCCTCAAAAATCATATAAAAAAAATATTGACTAATTCAGATCAGGCGGCTCTGAGGCAGGTGGAGGTACTGACCGGCAGGGAGAGAGAAATCTATAATTTACTTGTTAAAAAGTATTCAAATAAAGAAATAGCCAGGAGATTATTTATTAGCGAGTCGACGGTAAAGTCGCATGTGCGCAGCATCTTCCGCAAAATTGGTGTTAAAAACAGAAGCAATCTGAATGCCGATGCATAAGTGTGCATAATTTTGTTTCACATCTTAAATTTGTTTCCATGCAGGAAATTTTAAGGAAAATACTAATAATGGACCGCCCGAAGGGCGGCTTTTTATTTATGGATAAGGAGCTGTGGTAGGACTAGGCCGGGATCTAATACTCTGGGTGATATTATTGGTACCCGGCTGGTACCCGGATTAACCGTCAATGAACGAAAAGCCTTGCATTTACTGGAACTACTGGTAAGGCAGGTTTCATCCCGGCTGGTTCTTATCAGTCCTTTATCGTCAATTTATAATACTTCCGGGAGGAAGATTCTGGTCAGAAATAATGGTATTATGAGCAATGGAATTTATATAAAAAAGATAATGGTAGTTGCCAGATTGCTAAAAGGCAGTTGATTAAATAAGATGGGGCGCAAAACAAGACGCGGTTCCCGCATAGGCATTTTCTGTATCGCCCTGGTCATCTCGCTGGGTGCGGTGGGTGTGGGTTTTGCCGCCTGGCAGGAAGGGCTGGAAATAGGCGGGGCGGTCGCCACGGGGGATATCGACCCGGTTTTCAGCTGGTGCGGGGTGGCCGGCGAGAGTTGCTCGCCCGGCCGGGCTACGGCCGTGGTGGAGAACAACGGGAAAAGGCTGAGCATCCAGGTGCATGACGCTTATCCGGGCTACTATGTGCGCTTCCGTTACCGGGTGACCAACCGGGGCACGGTGCCGGTGCGCTTCGAGACAGAGGTACACCGTGCAGACCCGGCCATCGAGATGGAGCTAACCACGCCGGCCGGGGTTATTGACGGGCGGGGAGGCTACCAGGAAGGGAGACCTGAGGCTTCTGGTGGGTGCGGCTGAAGAAGAAAAAAGCTATAATTTCACAGTGGATCTGTTATTCCGGCAGTGGAATGCCGTGGATTAGGTGATGTAAGTGCATTGGATGTGAGGGAAAAAAGCGGGGAGCGGAGGTATTGCAGCGCTATGGCATTGCAAAGCAGCCAAATTTTAAAAATTTTCTTCCTAATGTAATTAAGAAGGCGTCGTTTTGTTAAGTTTTGTTAACATGAAATCCGTGAAAGCTACAAAATGACAGTCGGATCAGTAAAAAGCTTGGAACAAGAATGTCCCGATCTGAAGACAAAATTTTTAGATAACCATAATTAGGGAAGTTGAGGAAATGAAATGAGGCGCAGAATTAAAAGAGGCCATCATATCGGTATTATTTGTTTAGCCATGGTTATGTCGATGAGCGCTGTGGGCGTGGGGTTTGCGGCCTGGCAGGACGGGGTGGAAGTAAAGGGTGTGGTGGCCACGGGCAGCATCGAGCCGGTCTTCGTCTATTGCACTGTGGAGGGCGAAAGCGCAGCGCCCAGCCGGGCGGAAGCCTTTGTGCACGGCGGCGGGAAGAAAATAAGCATTCGCGTGCAGGATGCCTTCCCCGGCTACTATGCCCACTTCCGCTACCGGGTGGCCAACCTGGGCACGGTGCCGGTTCAGTACGAGACGTACTTCAGCTGCAGTGAGCCCGGGGTTGAGGTGGTGCTGGGCGCCCCCGCCGGTGTGATCGACGGCCGCGGCGATAGCCGGGAAGGCGACATGTGGCTGCAGGTGGGCAGCGTGCTGGAGGACCATAACTACAGCTTCGAGGTGGGGCTGAACTTCCGGCAGTGGAATGCCGTGGAGTAAGCTATAAAACAGCATTTCAATTGAGAGTTATACTGGGGGTGATGGCCATGGTCAAAGGAAGCTAAGAAAAAATGCCAGGCGGCGGTTCCCAGACGAGAATTAGTTGGTAAATTTAATAAGGAAAATTAAGGAGGTTTAACAATGAAAAAATTTAAATTCATAAGCTTAGCTCTCCTGCTGGCTTTTGCCCTGATGGGTGCTGCCTTCGCAGCCTGGAGTGACACCTTAACTGGTAATGCAACTTTGGAAACTGGTGAATTAGATGCTTCTATTGCAGCAGGTACAGTATCTGATAATGAGACAACCCTTGATGTTGCTAGTGTCACAGCTACATCTAGTGCTGATGGGAACTCAATAACTATTACTATTGACAATGCTTACCCCGGTTATGAGGCTAGTATTCCTTTCACGGTAACCAATGATGGCACTATTCCTGCTGATATTAGTGATATTACCTATACTGGTGTTTCAGGAGCTCTTACAGTAACTGATAATTTTAATGCTGTCGACAATCTCAATGTTGGAGATACTGCTTCTGGCACGATTACAGTAAAAGTTAATGATGAAGCTAATAATGCTACACAGAATCAAACCTATAGATTCACCGCTACCATTAATGTTTCGCAATTTAACAAATAATATAATATAATATATATTGCCTGGGGGGGAAGTCCCTGCTTTCCCCCCAGCGTAGTTTGCTCTGGTGATTATCCCCTCCTTTTTAGGGAAAGGGGGCGTTTTATGAAGAGTTTGCGCATTTTACTGGTAGGGTTGGTTGCAGCAGCCATTCTGACCGGAGCCGGTTTTGCGGCCTGGAGCGAAAATTTAATAATTAACACTACGATCAATACGGGTACAAAAGACATTACCTTTACCAAACAAGTAATAAGAGCCGACCGCTATATTAACAGTTCTATTAGTCCAATCAATCCTACTACCGTGCAGGTGAATGTAGGCAACCTGTATCCTAAAGGTAGGGTTTGGATCGATGTCCAAATGACCAACCAGGGCACTATTCCCGTTCGTTTCGACTCAGCTACCCTTACTTTCGACGACCCAACTAATCCGTTAATACCGTACTTGTTGTCCTGGTGCTGGCTCAGATATGATGAGGACGGTCCGGGGCCTAAGCCGACGAAGAATTACGGTTTCATCCAGTTTCCCTGGCAATCATTTGCCAGTCTGGCAGACTGCATGAACAATTCTTCAGTTTTAAGGTCTATCATTCTGGAGCCCGGTGGCTGGATTAGTTTCGAGGCCGATGGCAGTGCTGCCGACAATGATGGCAACAGCGTGGTGGACGGCAGTGACGATGTGAAATGCATTTGTATCAAACTGGCAGACAATGCACCCAACGAAATACAGAATAAATCACTTAGCTTTACCCTGCAGATGAACTTTAAACAGTGGAACCTGTAGCCGCAGCAACAGGATATTAAGTGTTTTGGGGTGGGCAGAGCGGCAGACTCTGTTCACCTGTTTTCCTGTTTATGAAACTGGGAGTTGACAGAGCGATGAAAAAAATAGCTCTTATGTTAGCCAGCCTGTTGCTGGCGACGGCCCTGTTGCCAGGGGGGATGGCCGCTTGGAGGCAGGGAGTGGAAATTAACGGGCATGTGAAGACCGGCAAGTGGATGAAATCCAAGCCGCCGGCGCATGTGGAAAGAGCTTGGGAAAACGATACTTCCGGCGCTGTTTCGACGCCGGCGCCGGTCGGTTCGCCGGATGCTGCGCCGGCGGATGCGGCACCTCTAGCTTCGTCTCCGCCAAGCATATTATCACCGACAGGGACGGCAGGCCCGCCTGCAGCAGAGCCGGCGCCAACTGCCCAGGTCGTCGCACCAGCACCAGTGCCTTCAGCACCGCCACCCGCTCAGGTAATTTTTACGTCGAGTAACCCGGCGGCGGAACCGCCGCCCGTGCCGGCACCAACAATATCAACACCGGCAGCACCAACACCAATGGCGCCGGATCTTACGCCAGCACCGGCACAATTAACACCAGAGCCATCAACCGCTCCACAGCCGGCAGGCACTATTAACTAGAAGTGAATTTTTTTCAGCAGCAGTCTTGTTACCAGTAATTTTCGTAGTAAGGGCGAATATTTTCTGAGCCGGTGATTGGAGGTGAATTAAGCAACTTGCCCAGCCTTTGTTATGTCAACGAAAGCACCAGGCTGCGCTGTTTAGTGCTGCTTGGTGCTTTAGGTATTGTTTTTTTGGTTGAGAACACGAAAATTGTTGTGATCAAAAACAGCTTTGTGCAAACGTATTTGCTGCTTCCCTTGCTGTGGGGTGCCATTATATGGCTGGTCTGGTGGTGGCCGCGCGCGCGTCCAGCCGGGCGGCTGAAAATCCGCTTGCTGCTTTATTACCTGGCAGCTATATGTGCGGGCTTTCATATTCTGCTGCAGGTGGCCGGCGGCATGGTGGACGGCTTCGGCAGAAGTCCATATTCGTTTACGCCGGCGGGAATTCTGTTGAACATTTTTTATGTGGGTTTTATGCTGGGAGGCATGGAGTTGTCGCGCGCCTATCTGATCAATAGCCTTGCCCGCCGTCGTGCTTCCCTGTATCTGGCTTTGGGCTCTTTGTTATTTGCTTTTTTCAACCTGCCGCTGAACAAATTGCCTGCCATTAAGACGGGGTTGGAGCTGACCAAATTTACCGGAAGCATATTTTTACCGGCGCTGGCCGAAAGTGTATTGGCTTCTTATTTTGCTTATCTGGGCGGGCCGGTGCCGGCAATGATTTACCGCGGGCTACTGCTAGCTTTTCACTGGTTCTGTCCGGTATTGCCCAACCTGCAGTGGACAACCACCACTTTACTGGGCACTTTTGTGCCGTTTTTCAGTCTTATTCTGGTGCAGAGGCTGTACGCGGCGGAGGCCAGAGAAGTTAAGCGCAGCAGTCTGGAAAAGGAAAACCCGTGGGGTTGGATTGTAACCAGCGTCGTTTCCGTCCTGCTGGTCTGGTTTGCCGTTGGGCTTTTCCCCTGGTATCCGTCGGTGATATTAAGCGGCAGCATGGAGCCGCTGTTCAAGAAGGGAGATGTTGTCTTGATACAAAAAATTTCTTCTACGCAGGAGGTGAAGGTGGGGGACATAATACAGTTCAGGCAGGGTAGCGTGCGCATTACGCACCGGGTAATTCAAATAAAAGAAACTAATGGGACAAAAGTTTACATAACAAAGGGTGATGCTAACAATGCGCCGGATGCCGATCCGGTCAGCCCGCAGCAGGTGGTCGGCCGGGTTGTCCGGGTTGTACCTAAAATGGGTTGGGCGGCGCTGGTGATTAAAACCGTTACCGGCGGCATATCGCCTCGGGGACCGGAATTTTAGAATTTAAAGAAAAAAAGAGATAAAAAGAAGGAATATAATAACAAAATGGGGATGTGGCTATGAAGCTGCGGCTAAACAAAGTTCTGCGCTTGTTATTAATAGGGCTGGCGCTGGCCTGTTTGACCGTTGCATCGTTTTTTTTGTATCGGGCTTTGACCAGCGTCAAATATGTGGAAGAAATGTTGCCGTTTTATTCCTACCGCCAGGAAGCGCGGGTAGACTACAGGGTCTATTTCAAACCCAATGAACTTTACCAGGAAAATTCGCTGGAAGCAGGCAAAGTATATGTAGCGAATTTTGTAGATTACATCAACACCTTTTTTACTTACAAGATCAGTGGTGATAAAGCGGCAGCATTTCGCGGCGACTACGAAGTTATTGGGGTAATGGAGGCTTTAGCAACGAAGGATAAACAAAGCAAGTGCCTCTGGCAGCGAGAATATATTTTTCAGCCCAAAACGCCCTTTGCCGGTAAGGATAAAGAAATTGCCATCCAGCAGGTGATCCCCATTCGCTTCAGCGACTATTATGAGTTTGCTAAAAGGGTGAGCAAAGAAGCAGAACTGGCGCCGGACGAAATCAGGTTAACCGTCAAATGGGGTGTGGTCATCGAAGCTGTGACCGACCAGGGAACGGTTAAGGATTGCCTTGCCCCAACCATGGTGATCCCTATTGGGAGCAGAGCCTTTGAAATAGGGGGAGAGCTGGTGAAAGAAAAGCCCGGCTCCATTAAAACCACCAGGAAGATTCCGGTAGGCATCGACCGCAAGGCCGCAATTAATGCGGGCGCAGTGACCGCAACAAGTTTGCTGCTGCTGATATTGCTGCTGGTTTTTACTACGGGGGTAAAAATTACCGAAACCCCGCTGCAGAGGGAAATCAGGCAGATTCTCAAAAAGCACGGAGATCGCATTGCCTTTGTTGACGGCGAAATTAAGGTTGCTGATAGGGGGTTGATTGCCGTTAAAAGCATGGAAGATCTGGTGCGGATTGCTGATGAGTTGAGCAAGCCATTAATATATAAGCCGGTTGCATCTGCCGCTCAGGTGTCGGAGTTCTACGTGCTGGACAATGACAAAGCGTACGTATTCCGGTTGCTCCAGGCAGAAAATACAAAGCTGGCTGCAGCCCGTCAAGAGCCGATAGGGCAGCAGAATATAACGGATGCAGCGCCATAAACAACTGCTTTGTAGCAGGATTTCTACCGCTTAAAAGGGGCATGGTAATTAATTAACACCCGGTCGTAATATTATTACCGACCGAGTTCAAGTTTCTGTAGGGGGTTTTGTCGGATGTACGTTAAAAAATGCTCTTTATGTGGGGGAAAATCATATTCTGCCGCTAATATGACTTACTGGGAATGTCCCTATTGTCACCAGGATCTTACAGCATTAACGGCCTTACCGGGAAGGGCTGATGGTACGGAGTATAAGCCGCTGCCGGACAAACTAATTTCATTCAGTTCCCATCCGGAACGGATGCAGGTAAAAGGGTGCTTCTGGCAGCGGAAGGAGTGATAGCCTTTTCCGGATGAACAATTCCCCTACGGTAGCTTCCCTTTGCCGGGCAAGTACTGCTCCGGGTATTTCAGGTATCATGCTACAGTTGTTCGTCAAGTTCCTCATGGTCGACTTTGGGTACGGCTGCCAGGCATTTGCGACGTACCTAGGGAACGGTGTTTTCCACCAGTCCTTTCGATTTTGGCGGGATAAGATGCCCTCTGGGAGCGCCAGTAGGCGTGATAAGGCTCTATTCATTGGATTGCCAGCCATCAGACCTTGGCCTTTACAGGTTTAAACCCTGAGCAAGCCGATCATGTACAGGCCTTTTTCCGGTCAAGGGGGGCTGCCTTCGTTTTATGTCTTTGACGAGCCGAAAATATTTATATACGAGCTAAAAGAATAAGTAGGGTAGGGTCTGGCATAAACCAGAATCAAGCATAAGAGAAGGAAGCCAGTCGTTCCAGAAACGCTTGCACCCCTTCTTTTTCCCAAATAACAAAAACCAGTGCTCTTCGCACTGGTTCTAACCTCTTGCCTTCTGCCGCAAATAGGCGGAGATAAACTCGTCTATTTCCCCGTCCATGACCGCCTGGACGTTGCCCACCTCCACCCCGGTGCGGTGATCCTTGACCAGGCTGTAGGGGTGAAAGACGTAGGAACGGATCTGGTTGCCCCAGGCAATCTCCGTCTGCTCGCCCCGCAGGGCGGCCAGTTCGGCCTCCTTTTTCTTCATTTCCAGGTCCAGCAGCCTGGCCTTGAGCAGTTTCATGGCCGCGTTGCGGTTGGCAATCTGGGAGCGCTCACTCTGGCACTGGACCACGATGCCCGTGGGCAGGTGGGTGATGCGCACCGCCGAGTCGGTTTTATTCACATGCTGCCCGCCGGCGCCGCTGGAGCGGAAAGTGTCGATTTTCAGGTCCTCGGGCCTGATTTCCACCTGTATATCCTCTTCCACCTCGGGCAGCACATCCACCGAGGCAAAGGAGGTGTGCCGCCGCCCGGCGGCGTCAAAGGGGGAAATGCGCACCAGCCGGTGGACGCCCTTTTCCGCCCGCAGGTAGCCGTAGGCGTTGGGCCCGGCCACGGAAAAGGTGACGCTTTTTATGCCCGCCTCATCCCCGGGCAGCATATCCATGATGGCCACCCGGTAACCCTTTTCCTCCGCCCAGCGGGTGTACATGCGCAGGAGCATCTGCACCCAGTCCTGGGCTTCGGTGCCGCCGGCCCCGGCATGGAGGGAAACAATGGCATTCCCCCGGTCGTAGGGGCCGTTCAACAGCACCTCCAGTTCCATATCCTCCACGCGCCGGGCCAGCTTCTTCAGCTCCCCGGCCACCTCCCGGGCCACCGCCTCGTCCTCCTCCTCTTCCCCCAGGGCCAGGAGGACGGTCAGGTCCTCGTGGGCCCGGGCCAGTTCCCGGTACCGGGCCACCCGGTCCTTCAGGGCGGCCAGCTTCTGCGTCACCTGCTGGGCCTGTTCCGGGTCGTTCCAGAAGCCCGGGTTCAGCATGGCTTCCTCGATGCGCTTTATTTCTCCTTCCTTTCGGGCAATGTCAAAGAGAAACCCTCAATTCTTCGATGCGTTTGCCCAGGTTCTCCAGTTCCCGGGACAGTTCGGCGTACATATACTGTTCACCTCTTGTTGTTTGATGGCTTTAACTTGCCGCCGCCCGGCCGCAGCATTTCTTATATTTCTTCCCGCTGCCGCAGGGGCAGGGATCGTTGCGGCCCACCTTTTGTTCCCGCCGCACCGGCTGCCGGGCGCCTTCCTCCTGGTAGCGGTTTTCCACCAGCTGCCGCTGCTGCGTCTGGGGAGCCTGCACCACATTTACCCGGTAGATGTAGCGGACCAGGTCCTCCTGGATGCTGGCAATCATGTTCTGGAACATCTCATAGGCCTCAAATTTGTACTCCACCAGGGGATCCTTTTGCCCGTAAGCCCGGAGGCCAATCCCCTCCCGCAGCTGGTCCATGGCGTCCAGGTGGTCCATCCATTTCTCATCCACAATGCGGAGCAGCAGGACCCGCTCCAGCTCCCGCAGCACCCCGGCGCCCAGCTCCGACTCCCGGGCCTCGTAGGCGGCCAGGGCTTTCTCTTTAAGCAGTTCGATAATTTGCCGGCGCCCTATACCGGTGAGGTCCTCCGGCGCAAGTTTGTGGCCGGGGAGGAAGAGCTGCCCGGCATGGTGCAAGAGCCCCGCCAGGTCCCATTCCTCCTCGTGCACTCCCTCGGGGCAGTAGGTATCCACCGCCCGCTCGACGGTTTGGGCGATGGTCTGCAGGACGACCTCCTTGAGGTTTTCGCCCATGAGAACCTGCCGCCGCTGGCGGTAGATCACTTCCCGCTGCTGGTTCATCACGTCGTCGTACTGCAGGACGTGCTTGCGGATGTCAAAGTTACGGTTTTCCACCCGCTTCTGGGCCGTCTCGATGGATTTGGTAATAAGGCCGTGTTCAATGGGCATATCTTCCTCAATACCCAGCCGGTCCATGATACCGGCGATATTCTCCGAGCCGAACAGGCGCATCAGGTCGTCTTCCAGGGAAATAAAGAACTGGCTTGAGCCGGGGTCCCCCTGGCGGCCCGCCCGGCCCCGCAGCTGGTTGTCAATGCGCCGGCTTTCGTGGCGTTCGGTACCGATGATGTGCAGGCCGCCCAGGGCCACCACCCGCTCGTGCTCCTCATCGGTAATCTTCTTATACTTCTCCAGGGTGGCCCGGTAGAGTTCCTGCACCCCGGGATCGTCCGCACCCGGGTCGTAACCCTTTTGGCGCAGTTCGGCCTGGGCCAGGAATTCCGGGTTCCCCCCCAGGAGAATGTCGGTACCCCGGCCGGCCATGTTGGTGGCAATGGTCACCGCCCCCAACCGCCCGGCCTGGGCCACTATTTCTGCTTCCTTTTCGTGATATTTGGCGTTCAACACCTGGTGGGGAATGCCCCGCCTTTTCAGCATCTGGCTTAAGATCTCCGACTTCTCAATGGAGATGGTGCCCACCAGCACCGGCTGCCCGGTGGCGTGGCGGCGGGCAATTTCCTCCACCACCGCCCGGAATTTGGCCTGCTCGGTTTTGTAAACCACATCGGGCAGGTCCTTGCGGATCATGGGCTTATGGGTGGGGATGACCACCACATCCAGCCCGTAGATCTTGCGGAATTCCTCCGCCTCGGTGGCCGCGGTACCCGTCATCCCGGCCAGTTTTTCGTACATGCGGAAGTAGTTCTGGAAGGTGATGGTGGCCAGGGTCTGGGACTCCCGCTCCACCCGCACCCCTTCCTTGGCCTCGATAGCCTGGTGCAGGCCGTCGCTGTAACGGCGCCCGAACATCAGCCGGCCGGTGAATTCGTCCACAATGATCACCTGGCCGTCCTTGACCACGTAGTCCCGGTCCCGCTTCATCAAGGCATGGGCCTTCAGGGCCTGGTTCAGGTGGTGGGTCAGCTGCATGTGCCGGTCGTCGTAGAGGTTCTCCACCCCCAGCATCTTTTCCACCCGGGCCACACCCTCTTCGGTGAGGGTTACCGTGTGGGCCTTTTCGTCCACCGTATAATCAACGTCCCTTTGCAGCCGGGGCACCAACCGGGCAAAGGTGTAATACAAATCGGTGGCCTTATCCGCCTGGCCGGAAATGATCAGGGGTGTGCGGGCCTCGTCGATGAGAATGCTGTCCACTTCGTCCACGATGGCGTAAAAAAGTTCCCGCTGCACCAGCTGGTCCGGGTGGATGGCCATGTTGTCCCGCAAGTAGTCAAAGCCGAACTCGTTGTTGGTGCCGTAGGTCACGTCGGCGGCGTAGGCTTTACGCCGTTCGGCCGTGTCCAGCCCGTGCACGATGAGCCCCACGGAAAGGCCCAGAAACCTGTAAATCCGGCCCATCCACTCGCTGTCCCGGCGGGCCAGGTAATCGTTCACTGTAACCACGTGCACGCCCCGGCCGGTAAGAGCATTGAGGTACACCGGCAGGGTGGCCACCAGGGTCTTGCCTTCACCGGTTTTCATTTCCGCAATTTTACCCTGGTGCAACACAATGCCGCCCATCAGCTGCACGTCAAAATGGCGCATGCCCAGGACCCGCCGGCTGACCTCCCGCACCACGGCAAAGGCCTCGGGCAGGAGGTCGTCCAGGGCGGCACCCCTTGCCAGGCGCTCCTTGAACTCCCCGGTTTTGGCGCGCAAATCCCCGTCGGAAAGGGAAGAAATTTCCCCCTCCAGGCCATTTATTTGATCCACCGTCCGCTGCAAGCGTTTTATTTCCCGCGCGTTGTCATCCAGCCAGTTACGGAGTATTTTGAGCATAAAAATCACCCTTCGTAAATAAGAGGAACCGTAAAGGTTCCTCTTACAAATAAACTCCGGTATTTATTGTAACACCCGCCGGGGATGGTTGCAAGTAGAGACAGCTGCCGGCGGGTCTGCAAGCCCTTAAAACTCGGGTTCAATCAGGCCGTAGTTGCCGTCCTTACGCCGGTACACCACATTGACTTTTTCCGTATCCGCGTTGGAGAAGACAAAGAAGCTGTGCCCCAACAGGTTCATCTGCATGACCGCTTCATCTACCGACATGGGCTTCATGGCAAACCGCTTGGTACGCACAATCTGGGGACCATCTTCCTCCTTCCTGTTGTCCCCGGCCTTCACCTCCATGTTCTGGCGGCCCAGGCGGCGGAACAGCTTGCCCTTATAACGCTCAATTTGCTTTTCCAGCTTTTCCACGACCAGATCGATGGAAGCGTACATATCGCCCGTGCTTTCCTCGCCCCGCAGAATCATCCCGTTGATGGGAATGGTTACTTCCACCCGGTGGGATTCCTTTTCCACGGTGAGGGTTACCTGGGCCTCTTCGATCAGATCCAGATATTTCTCCAGCTTGCCCAGGCGCTTTTCCACGTACTCCTTCAAGGCGTTGGTCACTTCCACGTTTCTGCCCCGTACCTGTACTTTCATACGGTACCCGCTCCTTTCTGGTCCCTGGTATTTATATTATTCCCGAGAAAAGCCTGAATTCCTGCTGTGCCCTGGCAAAAATGCCAAAACCCCGGCCCACCGGCCGGGGTCTCTTTTCCGTTTTTTTATAACTTAACAACGTTGGCGGCCTGAGGCCCACGGGCACCTTCGACGATATCAAACTCCACGAGCTGACCTTCGTTCAGGGTTTTGAACCCTTCTTCCCGGATGGCCGAGAAGTGGACAAAGACGTCCTTTCCGTCCTCCCTTTCAATGAAACCGTAACCCTTCTCGGCACTGAACCATTTGACCCTTCCTTGCATGAACATTCCTCCCAGCATAAAATCCCGTGGGTGCCTGCACACTCACGTAGGTGAATACTAACATATTCAACCCCTGATGTCAAGGCCTGCCATGTAATCGTCCATACGTTACTCCCGAGCACACCCGCCTCCGGCCGGGGAAATTCAAGGAGCTGCGCACAGTTGAAAAACGCACCCGGCACCGTCCAACCGGGATCGCCATGTCGAAAAACGCCTGTGGAAAAGCCTCCTGTGGATGAAAAACCTGTGGATAATGTGGATAAGCCTGTTAATAACCCGCCAAATAACCTTTTCGGATTTGGATAAACTGTTGGTGAACGAAAATTTTGTCACAGCAGGTTAAAATAAAGGGTCGCCTGTATCGCCTTCTGTCGAACCGCGGGAACACAAAGGCCCGGCCAGGGTAACTACATAAACCGCGACTACCCCGGCCGCCAGAAGGGTACGGGTACACTCTCGAGCGGTAGAACCGGTGGTAATAACGTCGTCCACCAGGACCGCCACCGTTCCCGGCGGAATATCACCGGCCAGGGCAAAGGACCCGGACAGATTGCTCAAACGGGCGGAGCGGGGCAGTCCCGTCTGGGGCGGGGTTTCCCGCACTTTGCGCAGGACCGGCAGCAGGGGCCAGCCCAAACTAAGGGACAGCTCCCGGGCCAGACATTCGGCCTGATTAAACCCCCGGGCCTGTAAGCGTTTCCGGGAAAGGGGCACCGGTACCACAAGGGGATGGGTTCCGGCAGGAACCATTTCCTCCGCAATCGCAGCCAGCAAACGTCCCAGGGGGCGGGCCAGCCACCGCTCCCGGCGAAACTTTAGACGTAAAATGGACTCTTTCAATAGGCCCTCATAGAGACCCACGGCACGGGCCGCGCTAAAAGGAGGGTATCGCTCCCGGCAGTGGGGACAAAGCAGATCAGGGGAAGGGGTACCGCCCCGGCCGGTTGGCCCGGGAGGACCTGCAGCAGCTGTTACCGGCGCAGCATGCGCTCCACCGGAGGTTCTCCCTGGATCATCTCTACTCCCGGCTGCCCCCAGAAAGCAACCGCAACAGGTGCAGCCAACCTGCAACCGGTAGGCTGAAATCATCTCCTGACATCTATGGCAAACCTCTCCCCCCTCCGCCGCGGCACCACAGAGGGGACACCTCCGGGACGGGGGGAATAACAGGTCCAGAAAATCTGTCCACAGTTCCCGCAAGGGGCTTAAAAGCCAGCGCACCCCGATCAGCTCCCACTTCTCACTACCGCGGCAGTTCGGTTAACTGCCCGTACAACACCACGCGATCTTTGCCTGCTTTTTTGGCCCCGTAAAGTGCCTGGTCGGCCCGTTGCACCAGCGTGGTTACGTCCACCGCATTCCGGGGACAGGCCGCAACCCCCAGGCTGATCCGTACCTGCCGGGGCATGCCCTTCACCGGAAATTGATGTTCCCGCACCAGCCGCCTCAGCTCCTCGGCCAGGGCACCGGCCCGGGCGGCATCGAAGCCGGGCAGGATTATTGCAAACTCCTCCCCACCGTACCGGCATACCACCCCCACCTCACCCACGGCATCCCGCAGGAGCCTGGCCAGTTCCACCAGCACCGCATCCCCGGCAGGGTGTCCGAAGCGATCGTTGATCAGCTTAAAATTATCCACATCCAGCATGATCAGCGCCAGGGGCAGCCCGGCATCCCGGGTGCGCCGGTACTCAACACCGGCCCGGTAAGTGAAATAACGGTGATTGTAAATGCCCGTCAAACCATCGGTATTGGCGCTTTCCTCCAGACGCCGCAGTAAAATGGTATTGGCTATGGCCACCGCAGCCTGGCCGCAAATAATGGAGATGGTTTGCAGGTGGTTTTCATTAAAGGCAAAAGGGCGCTTACTACCAATTACCAGAACACCCACTATTTTTGTGCCGGCCGAAAGGGGAATAATCAACAAAGAGCGCAGCACCTGGAACAAACCCGGTTCCTGTCGCACCCGGGGATCTTCCCGTACATCGTAAATAATTTCCGGCTCGCCGCTTTGCATGACCCAGCCGATTAAACCATCTCCCCCATAAGCCTCGCTTCCGAGCAGCTTTTCCCTGAAAGGGCCGGACGCCGCTTGCGCCACAAAACAACCCTTTTCATCGGACCACAAATAAATTACCCCGCTATGATAAGACACCACCCGCCGGGTCTCTTTTAGCACTAAATCCATGATCTCCTTCACATCAAGCCTTTGACTTAATCCCCGGGCTACATGGTACAGGGCCAGTAATTCCCGGTTGGCCAGCTCAATATGGACGTAAAGCCGCAGAACCAGCTGCACCACCAAAACGGGCAGGAAAAGGAGAATTATCCCTGGTAAACCAGGATCGCGGTACAAAAAAGTCATGAGTAACCCGACGGGAATGCCGAACAGGCAGGTCAGGCCGTCCCAGCGCAGGGCGTCCCACCAGGAAAGCAGAGGGTAACAAGACCTTTTAGGAGCCACATACAAAGATACCAGCAGGTGGTTCACCAGAAAATAGGCGGCGGAAAAGGCCACGAGCCCCAGGACCAGTTCCAGCGTAAGCCGGGTACCGGCCGCTCCCGCAACCCGTAGAAAAAAGTAATTTCCCGCCATCACCGCCAGCACATGCTGGGCGGCATTAAAAAATACCGTCCGCAGCGGATTGCCCCGGGGCACAAGCCCCTGGCTGATCAGGGTGGCCAGGGCTCCGGTCCAGGCTGCGGCAGGAGCACCGAAGATTAAAAAGACGGCCAGGACCAGTACAAAACCGCCCGACAGCTGCCCCTGGGGAAGGTTTACCGCCAGCCATTCGGCGGCTACCCCCAGGACAATGAAGACCAGTAAATACCCGCCGTAGTCAAGGTCCAGAAAAGAAAAAAGGCGCGCCAGGACCCACGCACCCAGGCCGACGACCAGCCAGGTGTAGACAACGTGGGTTATACGGCACATGCCTTTCACTGTCCTCACCTCAAGGTTCTATTTCGACAAAAAATTGTTTACCTCCTCCCCCATTCTTCAGGCTGCCAGGCCCATCTGCCGCAGCACCGGTGCGCGTAAAAGACTCCGGCCGTGCAATCCCCGGGCATCGTAATACCAGGCAGGCCCGGTCCCGCCAACCAGGCCGTTCCGGGGCTCTCCCGGCAGGCGCACCAGCATGGCCGAAAGGGCCGCCCTTTCCTCACCGCTGGTTTCCCTGGCCCGCAGGGCGCTGAAGCCCAGTTTGCGGCCAAGAATGCTGATAATACCCAGGGTATCGTCGCAACTACGCTCATCCACCACCACGGCCATTTCCACCCGGGGCAACAAAAGTTCACACCCAAGGGCCAGCCGGCGCAAAAACCCTTCGCAGGCCTGCTCCTGGTTACCCAGGAGCAACACCAGTTTTCCCCGGCTCTGCCCGGCGTAACGGCGGTAAACCAGAACCAGGCGGCACACCTTCACCACTACCAGCACAAGCCATACCAGCCAGAGGGCCACGAGAAACTGCACCATCAAGTCAATCACCCCCGTATTCGCCCTTGCTCCACCATATGCAGGACCGCGAACGGGGGTGAAATGGTTACCCGGCGTTTTAAATGTAAATATTCAGTGAACCCGGTTGGATGCGGCGCTGTCCCCGCTCACTCCAGTGCTCCGCGCCGACAGCACCGCGGCTCGCTTCGGGCCGGCTCTGGCTCTCTGCGGATTGCCCGCCACTAAT
>DYEX01000146.1 GCA_020725525.1 Desulfovirgula sp. | reverse complement strand
TTGCTCCTGTCGGGCTGCTGCACCGCCGCCTTACCCGCGATGGTCACGGCCGTTACCTTATCCACATACTCGGCCTTGATGGTGATGGTGGCGTAGGTCTTCTGGGTAATGTCGCTGTAGCTGATCAGCGGCAGCCCTTCCATTTCAGCGGGCCACGGTTTGGCTACGGGTTTTTCCACCGCTTTGCCGGTTTCATCAACCACCAGTTCCACATCGGGCCTGGGTTCGGTTCCTTTGTAATTATTGTCGGCCACCACCTGCTGGTAGGGCTTTTTGTCCTTCAAGGCCTTGCTCCAGTCAACCACCGAGCCGTCGTCGTTTTTTATCACAATGGGCCGGAAATTGTCCTGGGCGTCAATATAGGCCCTCTTCAGTTCCTGCAGCAGGGCGGTATTCCCGGCCGCAGCCTGGTCCATAGCCTTCTGATAGTCCACCTGCACTATCTGGCCTGCGGCATTTTGATAGAAAATGATACTGGGAGTTGCTGCGGCCGCCACGGCGCTGAACATGAACACCAGCGCCAGGGTCAATGTCAGAACGCGCAGCGCTTTTTTAGCGTTCATTTACGGCTCTCTCCCCTTTTTCATTAAAGTTCCCGCACGGTAACATCCCGGGTCTGTACGCCCTGAGCCGTGGTTACCTTCACAGTTACCGTGTCGCCCTTATTCAGCCCCCAGAGAGTGACCTTGTAAAAGTCGCCGCTCAAGGTCATGGGCTGACCGTTGGCGGTGACGCTGGTGGCAGTCACCCCGCTTTTGAGCCATACATATACGTTGGTATCGCCGAACAACCCCAAACCGGCATCGGCTTTCGCAATCACATCCACCGCCGGCTTCAGGGTAACCTTAAAGTCGGCGTCTGTCACGGTGACGCTGCCTTCCAGGGTCTTCTGCCACTCATTAGTGCCGGGGCGCCGGTTCATCACCTGACCCTTTACCGTGACCGTATCGACCTGCTCGGCATACTCCGGCTTGATCTCGGCCACCACCACGGTGTTGCCCAGCGGGTCGGTCAGGGTCACATAGGATTTAATCTCTGCGGGCAGAGCTGATACGGGCAGTGCCGGATTAACCGTCACCAGGCAGGTGGCCGTCCTGCCGCCGTCTACGGTTTTAACGGTGATGGTGGCCGTGCCGGCCGCCACAGCGGTAACCTTACCGGTGTTATCCACCGTGGCCACGGCGGGGTTGCTGCTGGTCCAGGTAACATTTTTGTTGGTAGCGTTGTCCGGTAACACGGTGGCCGTCAGCTGGACACTTTCACCGACGGTCATGGTCAGGCTGGTCTTATCCAGGCTCACGCCGGTAACGGGTATGGTGGTCGACCCACCGCCGCCACCGCCGCCGCCACCGCCGCCCCCGCCGCTGGTACGCACGACGGTCACTTCACAGGTATCCTTGAAGCCGCCGTCCGCGGTGGTGACAGTGATGGTGGCCTTACCCACGGCCACACCTTTAACTTTGCCCTGGTCATCCACGGTGGCGATCTTCCCGTCGCTGGTGGACCAGGTCACTTTTTTGTTGGTGGCGTTGTCCGGGATAACGGTGGCCTTCAGCTGCACCGTGGAGCCCACGCTGAGGCTCAGCGTATTCTTATCCAGCTTCACCCCGGTAACCCTCACTTCTTTCTCCGGCGGCTGCGGAGTTTCCCCGGTGATGGCCCGGTCAAGAACCACCACGGTTTCCGCCCGGGTGATGGACCTGGCCGGCCCAAAGGTGCCGTCGGAGTAGCCGCCCATCAGGCCTCTGGCCACCACGGCGGCCACGCTGCCCCGGGCCCAGCTGCCGATTCGACCGGCGTCTTTAAATTTGCCCAGTACGCTTGCCTCGCCGCTCCCCAGGTTCAAAAGACGGCTGATGATGGAGGCGGCTTCCTGGCGGGTGATGGGCTGGTTCGGCCGGAAGGTCCCGTCTTCATAGCCGCCCACATAGCCGGCGCTCACGGCCGCGGCAACCTCACGGTAAAACCAGTCACCGGGCCTGACATCTTTGAAATTGATTGTTGCGCCGGGACTCTGCTTGTTCATGGCCCTGTTTACCAGGGCAACGAATTCGGCTCTGGTCACGGCTTTATCCGGCCGGAAGGTACCGTCCTGGTAGCCGCCCACCAGGCCCTTATCCGCCCATTTTTCCACCTGTTTCTGCGCCCAGTGGCCGTTCAGATCGGAAAAACCGGCATAGGCCGCACCGGCCAGGGCCAGAAGCAGGCAGAACACCAGGGTTACTGCCAGCAATTTCGACTTCATCGCGCGCTATTACCACCTTTCCCTAAATGCAGCCCTTCGACAGCGCTTCCTGCTCGCGCCTTCCACCGGGACATCAGCCCTGATAATCAAAATTCCCAACCTTTAATTACTCCTGTTCCTTCTGGTCAGGTTCCTCCAATCGCGATTCGTGATAATCCTGGCCAAAAAAAAGCTCGTCCACGGTCACGCCGAAGAAGTCGGCCAGTTTCTTCTCCACCTCCTTGCGGGGGTGGCGGTGGCCGCCTTCAATCATGGCGTAGGAGCTCTGGCTGATGCCCACGGCTTCGGCTACCTGCCGCTGGCTGAGGCCCATTTTGAGCCTCAACTGGTACATCTTTTCATTTCTCACCCCGCTCACCCTTCGGCTGGTGTTGTAAGAACAAAACCTCCCCCCTTCCTGCCCGGCTGCAGCGCCGGCCGGCCCGCTTCAACCCCGGGGCGCCGGCCGGCTGCCGTTACCCTCTGACTATTAATATAATCACAAAACGCGATTGCTGTCAAGGGTCCACCGGTTAAAATTTGCGCCGAACGTAAATAATTAGTAGAAGGTTTTTATTTCCCATCACATTATGCGCTTTAGCGGAAAATCCGTTTTTTATTTTCTTTCCCTATTTCACAAAACGTGTTAAATTACGATCGAGGTGGGTCAACATGTCTTCCCTCGGCGAAAGGCTGGCCTATTTGCGCAATCAAAGAGGATTGTCCCAGGCGGAACTGGCCCGCCTGTTAAACATGGGGCAGAGCACCATTGCCATGTACGAGAAAAACAGGCGCTCCCCGGACAACCAGTCGCTCAGGCTGCTGGCCGATTTCTTCGGCGTTTCGACGGATTACCTGCTCGGACGCACCGACCGGCCTTACGGAACCGGCGGAGAGGGTGCACCCGGGAATGCGCCCCATGATGCGGAGCTGTACACAGTTGCGGCCGACCCCCTGTTTGCCGGCCTGCTCAGGCAGGTACCGGACCTGACGGAGGAAGAAAAACAGTCCCTGGCTGAGCACTGGGAGTGGGCCCTGCGCTTTATAAAGAAGGAGAGGGAGCGGCGCAGGAAAAGGGAGGAAGGGAACCGGAAGGGATGACAGGGCGAGGACAGCGCCTCATCCAACGAGGAGTAATGATTTTTTTATCTTCCCCAACCTTTCGACAAAACCCGACACAACCGTGGTTTATAATAAAATGAGAAATAGTTCAAGGATACGCTGGTGTCCTTGAGAATCGTTTCTGCCGAGCGGAGGGGTAGCCTTGAGTTCAGCCGTCCGGCTGGCCCTGGCCCTGATCGAGAAGTACCGTCTCGAGGGGCCGCCGGGTGTTTACCAGCTGTACAGGATAGCCAGGAGCGAAGGGATCATCCTGACCCGCTTCCCGTTTAAAGGCCGGGTCAGGGAAAGGTACGTGCGCACGGGGGACGGCATCGCGCTGCTCACGGTGAAAAAGGGGCTTTCCAGGCCGGAATTGAAGCACATGCTGGCCTACGAGCTGGGCCAGCACTGCCTGAATGTCACCAGCGGCATATACGTGGACGGGCTGACCGGGAGAGGGGAAGAAGAAAACGCCGCCGAAGATTTTGCCGCCCTCCTCCTGCTGCCCCCGGGGACGGGCAGTGCAGGGGTGGACTTCCAGAAGATTCATGAAGTGGCGGATGCCTTTCATATACCCGCACCCCTGGTGCGCCGCCGGTTCAACCTGGAAGAGCAGCTGGCAAAGCACGAAAATGTGGTCCAGGAGAACGCCCCCTTCCCGGCAGGCGCCCTGCCGGCCGGGAGACTTCAGGCATGATTACCCGGGAATCCTGCCGGGATTATCCTTGCCCAGCCGGGCCGCCGCCCGGGAGGCCCACACCGCACCCAGTTCCACTTCCAGGCGCACGCCCTCCGGGGTATATTCCCGCGACAATACCTCCCCTTTTTCGTAAAGCAGGTTGAGCACGTCTCCCCGCTGGTAGGGCACCAGGAACTCCCGCCGCACCCTTTGATCCTTTAAGACGTCCATGATGAGCCGGCGCAGTTCATCCAGGCCCCGGCCGGTAAGGGCGGAAACCGCCACCGCCGGCCTGCCCGCCGGGAGCAGCCAGGGTTCTTCAGCAGTCAAACGGTCAATCTTATTGTAAACCAGGATGGTGGGCTTCTCCCTCGCCCCCAGGGAGGCCAGCACATCCTCCACCGCTTTAACCTGGTCCGGGTAATTCGGGCTGCTCACGTCCACCACGTGCAGCAGCAGGTCCGCTTCCGTCACTTCCTCCAGGGTGGCCCGGAAGGCGGCCACCAGGTGGTGGGGCAGGCGGCGGATGAAACCAACCGTGTCAGTAAGCAGCACCACCTCGTTGTTGGGCAGCACCAGGCGCCGGGTGGTGGGATCCAGGGTGGCAAACAACCTGTCTTCGGCCGGGACGCCCGCCCCCGTGAGGGCATTGAGGAGGGTGGACTTGCCGGCGTTGGTATACCCCACCAGGCCGGCCAGGGTTACGGGCACGTCCTGCCGCCTGGTGCGCAGCAGGGTCCGGTGCCGGCGCACTTCGTCGAGCTCCCGGCGCAGCTCGGTGATGCGCCTTTTTATGCGCCGCCGGTCGGTTTCCAGCTTCGTTTCGCCGGGGCCCCGGGTGCCAATGCCGCCCCCCAGCCGGGAAAGCTCAATCCCTTTCCCCGCCAGCCGGGGGTAGAGGTATTCCAGCTGGGCCAGTTCCACCTGCAGCCTGCCCTCCCGGGTACGCGCCCGCCGGGCAAAGATGTCCAGGATGAGCTGGGTGCGGTCGATGACCCGCACCCCCAGTTCCTCCTCCAGGTTGCGCACCTGGGCGGGGGAAAGCTCATGGTCGCAGATTACCAGGTCAACCCCCAGCTCCCGGCAGGCGGGAGCTATTTCACCGCGCACCTTGCCCCGCCCCAGAAAGGTGGCCGGGTCCGGCCGGCGGGCGCGCTGCACCACCCTGCCCACCACCTGCGCCCCGGCCGTATCCGCCAGCCGGGCCAGCTCCTCGAGGGATTCCTCAACTTCACGTTCATCTTCATGGGGCAGTTGAAGGGATACGAGCAGCACTTTTTCATAGCCGGGCAATTGTTGCATTTATACCACAACCTTCACTTCCGCCCCGCAGTAACGGCACCGGTTCCCTTCCAGCCCACGCACCTGCACCCGGTAGCCGGTGCGGCGGATGAGGGTTTCGCCGCAGGCCGGGCAGAGGGTGTCGCTGCCGCCCAGCTCCGGGGCGTTGCCGGTGTAGACGTAGCGGAGCTTTTCCAGGGCTATCTCCCGGGCTTTTTGCAAAGTCTCCAGGGGCGTGGGCGGCAGGTCAAACCTGTAATTGGGGAAATAGCGGGAAAAGTGCAGGGGTATATCCGGGTCGAGCCCGGCCACCCAGTCCACCAGGCGGCGGATCTCCTCTTCCGAGTCGTTTAAGCCGGGGACTAAAAGGGTGGTAAGCTCCACGTGGCAGTGCCCGTGGGCGATCTCCACCGCACGCAGCACCGGTTCCAGGTGGCCGGCGCACGTCCCGCGGTAATATTCATCGGTAAAGCCCTTCACATCAATATTCATGGCGTCGATGTAGGGCAGGATCTGCCGCAGGGGTTCTTCATTGACGTATCCGTTGGTAACCAGCACGTTCTTCAAACCCTCCTGGTGGGCCAGGCGGGCCGTATCGTAAA
Organism: Desulfovirgula sp.; assembly: GCA_020725525.1. Classification (GTDB taxonomy): domain Bacteria; phylum Bacillota; class Desulfotomaculia; order Desulfotomaculales; family Desulfovirgulaceae; genus Desulfofundulus. The sequence continues at coordinate 22,112 of DYEX01000146.1, read as the reverse complement.
CGTACTCGTACCAGATAAAGGGTTCGTTGTAGGTGTAGGCCAGGCCCACGTTGGGGTAGCCCCGGGCGATCTGCTCTCTGGCCGCCGCCACGGCCTGGGCCGGGCTTAAATAGAGGGTATGGGGGTCGGCGTGGGCAATCTGCCAGTTCTGGCAGAAGCCGCAGCGCAGGTTGCAGCCCACGCTGCCCAGGGAAAGAATATCGCTGCCCGGGTAGAAGTGGTAAAGGGGCTTTTTTTCAATCGGGTCCAGGGCGTAAGAGGAAACCCGGCCGTAATTGAGGGTGTAAAGGATGCCCTGCTGGTTTTTGCGCACCCGGCAAAAGCCGGTATGACCGTCCCTGATGCTGCAGAGCCTGGGGCAGAGGCGGCAAAAAGTACGTCCCTCTTCCCCTTTTTCGTAAAAAAGCGCCTCCTGCACGCATAATCCCCCCCTTACCCCACCTTCAGTGATACCTTTTCACTTCAAAGCGCATGAGCTTGACGGGCTCATGGGGGCCGATGCCCGCCTTCCGCCGGGCGATGGCCACCTGCTGTTCAGCCGTGTCTATGCCTTCCAGGTCGGGCAGGAGCAGCCCCTGCCGGCCGCCCGCCTGCACAATGACGCCGTATTTTTTGGGATCAAGGCCGGCCATGCTCTCCACCGGTTCCGGCTCCTGGAGCACGTCCACGGAGATTTCCAGGTCCGGCAGTTCGTCTTCCGTAACCGGGTAAAACCGGGGGTCCCGCACGGCGGCGCTGACGGCGTTCATGGCCACCTCTTCCACAATATGCTTGTACTGGGGTGTGACGGTGCCGATACACCCCCGCAGCTGCCCGTGCTTGTGGAGGGAAACAAAGGCACCGGCCCGGCGGGCAAACTCGGGCGGGATGCCCGTATCGTCGTAAAGCCGGGGCCGGCCGGCAAAGTAGTTTTCCAGGGAGCGCCGGGCCACCCGCACGAGAAAACTTTCATTCTGCAGGCGATCTTCCCGGGCCTTTTGTTCCGCCGCGTTTAGTCTTTCCCAAAGCCGCCTCCGGGGATCCGGTTCTCCGGGGGCAAGGGAGGCCACCATGTAACCCACGCCGAAAGGCCCTTCGTAGGAAAGAACCTCCGCCTTTACGGCCAGCCCGTCAAAGGCGCCGAAGGCCATGATAATGGGCCGCAGGCCGCATTCCCCGGCCCGCTCCACCAGCCGGGCATCAAGGTTCAAAATACCCTCGATGTCTCCTGCCGCCACCAGGCGGGCCATCTCCCGGTCAAACTCCTGCCCCCGGGGGTCATAACCGGCCGGTGCGCCGGGAGTCAGGCGGTGGGACAGGTCGCCGCTGGCCAGGACGGCCACCTTTTTGCCCAGCTTTTCCGCCGCCCCGGATAGAGCCATGCCGAAGGCGTAGAGCCGGTGGTAGGGCAAAAGCCCCATGGCCACCGGCACCAGGGGCAGGTCCACGCCCGCCGCACGCAGGAAGTAAAGGGGCACCATGGTCCCGTGGTCTAGTTCCAGGTCCAGGCCGTAGCGCCGGGCCGTTTTTTCATCCACCTGCAGGACGGTTATGCCCAGTTCCCCGGCCCGGGCCGCTATTTCCCGCACCAGGGCCGGGTCGTTTTCCACCTCGAAGCTTACCCGCCGGGCACCGAACCGGCCCAGGTCCCCCCGCATCTCTTGAGCCGCCAGGATGGCGATACCGTCCCGGAAAACCGGGCCGTGGGGGGAAATCACCACCAGCGTTTCGGCCCCGCTCTCCTTCACCCGGCGGCCCAGTTCCAGCATGGCCTGCCGGGAAGAAATGACCTTATCCGCCTCCGCCCCGCCCACCTCGGGGACCATGATCGGGGGGTGGGGGCAGATGCCGCCGTAGACTACGGGCATTTCAACCACCTCGCTTAACCGCAGATTCCACCAGGTGCAAAAAGCGCTCCACTTCTTTTTTGTAGCGTTCCTCCAGCTTCAAGGCATCTTCCAGCACCACGGCGAGCTTCCTGGGGTCCAGTTCATAAGCATAGGCGTGCCGGAAAAAGTGGCGGAAGGCGCGCAGGTTGCAAAACGGCTAGCCTTCCCGCGTCCATAAGATCCCCTCCTTTTTAATTTTGGCGGCCAGATAGTTCCCCGCCAGGTCCTCCAACCTCACCGCGTCCACGTCCACGCCCAGGCGGGAAGAGAGAAAAGCCAGGGCGGAAAAGAAATCCTCTTCCGCCAGGCCCTCAAAAGCCACGTCCACGTCGGAAACCCCTTCCACAAAGCCGCCGGGCCTGGCCAGCGAACCAAAGATGTACGTCCGGGAAAAAGGAACCCGCCGCGAAAGCGCGGCCAGCGCTTCCTTTACCCGCTCCAGGAGCTCCTGCCTGGCCCGCTCGTCCTTCTCCCTGCGGCGCTTCACGGCCTCAGCCACCAAAAACAATATCCTCACCCAATTATAAAAATTATATCGCCATGCGCCCCGCAGCACCCATGTAGATGAAGGAAGCACCTAAAAAAACCAGGAAGGCGCCGCAGGACACCAGGATGCCCCGGTAAATGGACGGGGTTAAAAAGCGCCGGCCGCCGGCCACCGCCGCCGCCACCAGGCCGTACCAGGCCAGGTCCGATAAAATATGGCCGCCAAAGAAACTCACCAGCCCGGCGGTTCCCTGCTTTAAGGAGAGGACTATGTAACCCAACCCCACCGTGGCCCACCACAGCGTCCAGTAGGGGTTGGACAGGCTGACCAGAACCCCCGCCAGCACGGGGTGCATCCTCCCGGCGGGCAGGGGGCCGGCCTTTCGAGAGCCGGGGTTAAGAGAACCGGCACCGGAATTGGCCGGCTGGAAATCGGGCGAAGGGGAACAGGCGTTCGCCTCTGCACGGGAACCGGGCACACCGGCTCCGGACATCTGCCGCCCCGCACCGGCCCGCTCTGCCCGGGAACCGCCCCCCGGCGGCGCCGGACCTGCCTGAACCGGCTGCCCGCAGCCCACGTTCAGCACCACCCGGCCCAGCCAGGCATCCCGGGCCATGCCCCAGCCCAGGTAGATTAAAAAAATCCCCCCCACCACGGCAATGCTCCTGCCCACCACGGGGGCGGTGAGCAGGGAAGCCAGACCCAGGGCCAGGGCTATGACCAGCGTTCCCTCCAGCAGGGCATGGCCCAGCACAATCAGGGGGCCGGCCGCAAACCCCCGCCGGGCGCTTTCCCCGATGGTCACCGTGAGAAGAGGCCCGGGCATCATGGCACCGGAAAGTCCCACCACAAAAGCCGTTGAAAAAATGGCTAGAAGTTCCAATAAAATCCCCCCTCACGGCAAAAGTTCTTGCCTGCCGGTGGAAAATCCTGCCCGGATACAAAATTATTTGCCCGGCACCCGTGTTGTATCCGGCGGACAAAATGATTACCGTAAGTGTTCCCCTTTTCCCTAAAGCACCCCCGGGTGCGGAAAAATATGTGGTATAATATTCCCCAGCATGGGAAAGGAGTTTACACGTGGCCAGGAGAAGCGGCGACAAGTACAGGGCTATTATTGAAGCGGCGGTAAAGGTAATTGCCGAAAACGGCTACCACAACGCCCAGGTTTCCAAAATCGCCCGGGAAGCGGGGGTGGCCGGCGGCACCATCTACCTATACTTCCGCAGCAAGGAAGATGTGCTCATTTCCCTGTTCAAGGTGAAGATGGGCGAGTTCATTGCAGCGGTAAAGCAGGAACTGCAGGCCTGTGCCGGGGCCGCGGAGCAGCTGGCCCGCCTGATCGAGCTGCACTTCACCAGGCTGGAGGCGGACCGCCACCTGGCCACGGTAATGCAAATACAACTGCGGCAGCCGGACCCCACCATTCGCCAGGGCATAACCGAACCCCTGAGGGCTTATTCCCGGCTCATCGAGGGGGTTGTCTCCCGTGGCATCGAAACCGGGGAGTTCCGGGCCGACCTGGACGTGCGCCTGGCCCGGCAGATGATTTTCGGAACCATGGACGAGGTGGCCACCTGCTGGGTGATGTCCCACCGCCCTTACAGCCTGGTGGCCCTGGCGCCGGAGGTTTACCGGTTGCTTTTCCGGGCCCTGGCGGCAAAGGACGGCTGACCCCGAAACGGCTTTAAGGACCTGCCCCTGCCGGCAGGCCCTTTTTGTCGGGCCAAAAGTGTGCCGGAATGTAAGCAGGTAGCAAAGTAAACTATTCTACAATTTAATACTTAAATCCCTTAAATTTGAGGCAGGAATATTCCCCGCCCACGGCCAATTTATGTTTTACTAGAGTGCTTAATTATGCACAGCATGAAGGAGAATTCCCATGGCTGCGAACATACTCAAAACCCCGTTTCTGGTCAACGACCTGGTCGTCTACTTTGTTTCCCCCCGGGTAGCCCACGTGGTTGAAGTGGATTGCCGGATTGAACTAACCACCACGCCGGAAAGCTGCACGTGCTGTACTTTTCGCTTCCGCTCCCGCCTCGACCCTGGCTTCCGCTGCCGGCACATCGAAGCGGTACGGCAGGTACTGGAGCGTGCCCGCCGCACCGGCCCCGGCTCCGAACAGGTTATTTGCGGACACTAAATTGGAAATAATAATCTGGTGAGGCAGGAATTCCGGGCGGCAAAGGACAACCCGGCCTGTCCTATAAAGACCTGAACTCAAAGAGCAGGTGTGTGAGATGCCAGCCAAAATCTATCCCTTCCCCAGCACGGAAGACCAGCAGGTGATCCAGACCGCCATCCACGTTTTTCTCACCAGCCAGACCGGACGCGCCCGGGACACCATGCTTAAGACCATCCGGGCGGTGCTGGACCGCTACCGCATCTCCAAATTCTCTTTTCCCGACTATGTGGTGGAGGCCACCCGTACGCCGGGGTACTCGGTGGTGCGGGCGCGCAGGTACGTCACCGGTACGGTCTGCCCCCAGTGCGGCGAAAAACTGTACGGCCTTTCCAGCAGGGTGCGCATTCTAAGCGTGCAGGAGCGCCGGAACTGCCACCTGGTCACTTACGGCTGCCGCTGCGGCAAGGTGTTTGCCAGGCAGGAACAATGTTAGAGATAAGGTTTAAAAAGGTTAAAACATCCCCCGGTTACCGGGGGATGTCTATTTTGCTTAAATAAGCCCCTACTGGTAACATTTGTCTGGGAAATAACATAATATAACAGCAAAACCAAAAAGGGGGAATCACACATGCCGGATGTTGAAACCAAGCGTTTCAATCCCGCCGTCGAGTTGATCCTCGGTATAATTATAGCCTTCCTGGGCGTGCTGGTATTCATTGCCGGCATCCTGGTAATTGTTTTCTAAAGGACGCAGCCGTCCTTTTTGCAGGTCATTCTTTTAACCGGTCAGCCGAAAGGATGACCGGTTTTCTTTAAGTCACCATAAGGGGCTGAACCGCCGTGGCACGCCACGTTCCAGGTTGTTTCCAAACTTTCCGGCTGCTCAGCGTGCGACGTTCCAGGTTGTTTCCAAACCTTTCTTAAGCCCGCCCAAGACGTTTAATCATCTCGACCATGTTGCGGCCCAAACGGCGGCACTCCTCCAGGGCCAGCAAATCCTCGTGCACGCTCCGTTTCCAGGAAATTTTGCCTTCCTCCAGGTTGTTAAACATGGTTCCCATGGCTCCACCGTTGCAAATGCCGCTTTCCTGGTCGCGGGTATCGACCAGAATAAGCCCCTGGGCAACCAGGAAACGTTCCATGATGGCCAGGACATGCTCCTGCCCCCCGTTCCGCAGGCCGGCGTGGGTAACCGCTCCCCCCACCTTGCCGTGAAGCAGGTTTTTGACCATATGCATCCAGCGAGTACGGTCGATAAAATTTTTCATCAGGCCGGTCACATTGGCCCAGTACACCGGGGAGCCCAGCACAATGCCGTCGGCCGCCAGCATTTTCTCGGCCAGCACCCCCATGTCATCGTCTTTGATGGAACATTCCGTTTTGCCCAGGCAGCGGTTGCAGGCCTGACAGGGCCTGATGTTGTAGTCGACAAGTTCCACCAGCTCCGTCTCCGCGCCGGCCTTAGCGGCTTCGTCCAGAACCGCCTGCAGCATGATGGCGGTGTTTTTCCCCTTGCGGTGGCTGCCATTAATCGCCAGGATCTTCATGGAAACCCTCCCTTTTTCATAAAAGTTTTATTTTTTATACGTTCGCCTTGACAACCCGTAACTCCTTCCATGCCCGGGCTTCCAGGTGCAGGAATTTTCCTCTCAAAGGCTTAAGGCTTGCAGGCATTGCAGGGCTCATACCCGGCATCCAGGGCCTCTTCCCGGGTGGCAAACCTCACCCGGTTGCCCGGAGCCGTCTGCCGGCCGTATTCGCAGTCAGGGCGGTGGAATTTCCTGCTGCGGGCATTGCCGATGTAATAGGGCTCCCTCTCCTTAACCTTCAGGCCCCACAGGCCCCGCTTCTTTTCCCGGGCTTCCCGCTGCAGCTGCACGAAAAGGTCCGCGTATTTCACATTGGGCGGGACCGTCATCACCTGGGCATAGCCTTTGAGCAGCAGTTCGGCGTTGAACATGCGGCTGCGAATTACGTCTTCCGCCGGGTCAACCCCGCCGGGAGGCTCAAGCCAGACATAGGCCAGGATGCGCCCGTAATGGTCCCTTTCCTGCACATCCCTCTCCAGCCAGATGCGCCGGCCGTCCAAACGGCTCCTGGTGTAGGCGGAGGCTTCTTTGCCGTAGGGCTCCACCTCCCTGGTTGACTCGGGAGTGTTCACGCCGATCAGGCGCACCGTCTCGCTCTTCCCGTCCTTAAGGCGCACGACCAGGGTATCCCCGTCCACCACCCGGGTTACGGTGGCGGCCACCAGGCCGGCAGGCCCCTTCTTTTCACCCGGTTCAACGAGGGAAACGGACTGGCTTTGGGCGGGCGGCTTCTGCACTTTACCGCCCGTACCCGGAACCTGGCCGGTATCCGGGGTGTGCCCGGCACAACCGGCCGCCAGCAACATTAAGATAACAAGCAAAACTGCCACTACTTTAGTTTTATGCATAGAGCACCCCCCCTGTAAGTTTATTTCCCCGGACATATCTCCGTTCAACGTAAATGTTCAGTGACCCCGCTATGGTGCCGGTGGTAGCGGTTATACTGAACAATTACCGTTCAGCATACCTTTGCCAATGCAAACCGGATAGCGTTTGTTTGTCGAATTCTATTACGTGGATAAGTGTATTGATGCCACGCACTCCACATGGTGGGTCTGGGGGAACATGTCCACCGGCTGAACTTCCACCACCCGGTAGCCGTGCCCGGCCAGGAAGCCCAGGTCCCGGGCCAGGGTCCCCGGGTCGCAGGAAACGTAGACCACCCGCGGCACCGGGTAGCGGGCCAGAGCTTCCAGGACGGAGCGGTGGCACCCCCGCCGGGGAGGATCCAGGACCAGCACATCGGGGCCGCCGCCCCGGTCAAAGAGCCGGGGCAGGAGTTTTTCCACCGCCCCCCGGACAAAGGAGACGTTATTCAGGTTGTTGAGCCGGGCATTTTGCCGGGCATCGGCCACGGCCCGGGGCGACACCTCCATACCCAGCACTTCCCGGGCCTGCCGGGCCAGGAATAGGGCAATGGTGCCCACGCCGCAGTAGGCGTCCACCACCCGCTCCCGGCCGGTAAGGCCGGCGTACTCCCTGACCTTTTCGTATAAGACCCGGGTCTGCACCGGGTTGACCTGGTAAAAGGAAGTGGCGGAAAGGCGGAAGACGAGGCCGCCCAGGCGATCGGTTATGTATCCCCTGCCGTAAAGAGTCCTTGTCCGTCCGGCGTCAAGCTCCCCGCCCGGGAGGGCGGCCGTTTGCCGGACGACCGTCGTTACCCGGCCGGTGCCGGCCAGCTCGCCGGCCAGTTCCTCCTGCCGGGGCCAGTGGTCTTTGGTGGTGGCCAGTACCACCATGGTTTCTCCCGTCGCCACGGCTTTGCGCAGAGTTACATCAGACAGAAGGGTTCTGGAGCCGTCCAGGAGACCCTCCCGATATTTATTCAATAAACATTCAATCATGAGGGCCAGGTTATTCAGTTCCCCGTTCAGGATGTGGCATACGGCATCCCGTGCCATCCAGTGTCCCAGGGCGTGGGAACCGGGGGCATAAAGGCCCAGGGCCAGCCTTCCATCCCGGTGGGCCACGTGAAACCTTACCTTGTTCCGGTAGTACCAGGGGTTGTCCATTCCCAGAATGGGCAAAACTTTTACCCCGGTTAACCTGCCGATGCGCTCCAGGCTGTCCCGTACCAACCTGGTTTTGTACTGCAACTGGTAGTCGTAGGGCAGGTGCTGGACGTGACAGCCGCCGCAACGGGCAAAAGAAGGGCAGCGGGGGCGGCAGCGTGCGGGGCCGGGGACCAGCACTTCTTCCAGCCGGGCCCGCAGGTATTTTTTCTTAACCTCCACCACCGTTGCCCGCACCCGGTCGCCGGGCACGGCCAGGGGCACAAACACCACCTGCCCCTGCCAGCGGCCCACTCCCTCGCCGCTGTGGCTGAGGTCTTCCACCTCCAGTACGACTTGCTCTCCGGGCTGTACACCAGGCATGGTTATCCTCCAGATAAAATTTAGTCATAAGATCACATTTTCTCCCGGCCAGCCCGCCCCATGCGCCGGCCATTCCTTTTCCACATCTTCCTCTGTAAATATTTGAAAACCCGATTCCACCAGTAATGCCGCAGTTACGCCATGACCTGTTTTGACTTTCCCGCCAAACGACCCGTCGTAAATCCGGCCGTACCCGCAGGAAGGGCTCCGGGCCTTAAGAACGGCAGCCCGTATGCCGTGGTTCCTGGCGATCTCCAGTGCAGCCCGGGCTCCCCGGATAAAGGCCCCGGTAACATCCTCCCCCTTGCAATTGACCACCCGCGCCCGCCCCTCCAGCACGTCCACTCCCGTACCGCCCTGTATCTCCGACGCCGGGCGCGGCACGGGCAACCCGCCCAGGCACTCCGGACATACCGGTACTGCTCGACCCTCCCTGACCAGCCTTTCCACCACCGCACAGGTCCGGGGCAGTCCATCGTAGGAGCAGGAATGTCCGGCCAGACATGCGCTTACAATATATTTCACCAATTCATTCCCCCTGTTAAATGCAAAAAAAACATAACAACTCCAGCCCGCAGCATTATCCCTTCTCCCTGACCTCTGAAAATCCTTCATAAATTTACGTGCATAAAAAAAACCACCCCTCTGCTCAAAGAAATTTTATATAATATTGTTGACATAAGTCAACAACAGGAATAAAATAGTTTTGGACTTAAGCCCATTACGGGAGGGATATCCGATGAAGGTGGCCGTTTGTGCCCAGGATAACCACATTGATGCCCGGGTAGACCCCCGCTTTGGTCGCTGCCCGTATTTCATCGTGGTAGACCTGGACAGCGGAAACTGGGAAGGAGTACAGAACACAGGAACACAATCCAGTGGGGGTGCCGGCGTGCAGACGGCACAATTGCTGGTCAACCGGGGCGTCAATGTGGTACTGGTGGACCGGATTGGACCCAATGCCATCGAAGTGCTCGGCAGGGCAGGAATCCAGGTATATGGCGGGATACACGGCACGGTAAGCCAGAGCCTTGAGTCCTACCGCCAGGGAAAGCTGACCATCCTCAGCCGGGCCAACTCCCCCAGTCACGGCGGTATGGGAAGGGGCTAGAACCTTTATGATCATTGCAGTAGCCAGCGGCAAGGGGGGTACGGGCAAAACCACTGTGGCCAGCAGCCTGGCCCTGGTGGCGGCGGAAAAAGGAGAAGTATGGTTTCTGGACTGTGACGTAGAAGAACCCAACGGTCATATCATGCTTAAACCACACTGGCATAGAAAAGAAACGGTACGGGTTCCGGTACCGGAGATCAACCGGGAAAAATGCACTTTATGCGGCAGGTGTGCAGAGGTATGTGCCTTCCATGCCCTGGTTGTCCTCCCCCAGGAGGTTATGCTTTTCCCCACCATGTGCCACAGCTGTGGGGGGTGCTGGCACCTCTGCCCGGCAGGAGCCATCTCTCCCGGGTGGCGGGAAATAGGGCGGGTTGAAGAAGGTTCAAGCGGGAAAATTGGTTTTGTTCACGGCCGGTTAAATGTGGGCGAGGCCATCAGTCCTCCCCTCATCCAGGCAGTCAAGAAGCGAATCCGGCCGGGTGTATTGAACATAGTCGATGCACCGCCGGGAACCTCCTGCCCGGTAATCCGGGCAGTGGAAGGAGCCGACTTCTGCCTCCTGGTTACCGAACCAACGCCTTTCGGACTTCATGACCTGAAACTGGCATATGAAATGGCCACCCAGCTGGGGGTACCCTGCGGAGTGGCGGTTAACCGTTCAGATGGAAATGATGACCCTGTACGCCAGTTTTGCCACACCAATAACGTCCCCTTGCTTTTCCAGCTGCTCCAGGACCGGGAAGTGGCCAGGGGATATGCCCGGGGCATTCCTGCTGTTGAGGTGCGCCCTGAGTGGAAGGAGCACTTTTCAGCCTTACTGGCTTTTTTAGAAAAGGAGGGTTACGCCCGGTGCGCGAAGTAGTAGTGCTCAGCGGGAAAGGAGGTACGGGTAAAACCACCGTCAGCGGGAGCCTGGCCGTGCTGGCTTCCAACAAGGTGATGGCAGACTGTGATGTGGACGCGGCAAACTTACATTTGCTCCTGGACCCTGTGCTGAAATCCTCCTCACCCTTTTACGGCTTAAAAAAAGCCACCATCAACCATGAAAAGTGCCTGGGCTGTAATCTCTGCATACATTTATGCCGGTTTGATGCCATTGGTCCCGGATTTGTTGTGGATCCGGTTCTCTGCGAAGGATGTGCCGTTTGTTATCACGCCTGTCCCTGCGGGGCAGTAGAAATGATAGAGCATGTAGCCGGGTATTTATTCCTGTCCGAAACCCGTTACGGCCCCCTGGTACACGCCCGGCTGGGTATAGCCGAAGACAATTCGGGGAAACTGGTAGCGGCGGTGCGCAAAGAAGCCCGCCGCCTGGCAGAGGAAGAAAAAAAAGAACTGATCATTACCGATGGTCCACCCGGCATAGGCTGCCCGGCAATTTCTTGCTTATCGGGAGCGGACCTGGTCCTGATAATAACCGAACCCACTTTTTCCGGAAGACACGACCTGGAACGGGTTCTAGAACTGGCAAAACATTTCGGATGCCGGGCGGCAGTTTGCATCAACAAATGGGACCTGGAGCCTGAAAACAGCCGGGCGCTGGAGTCGCTCTGCAACCGGTATTCCGTCCCGCTGGTGGGGCACCTGCCCTACGATGAAAGTGTAATGGAAGCAGTTAAAAGCGGCCGGCCGGTCATCCAGGAATGTTCCGGCCCCATGGAAGAGGGAATACTGGCTTTATGGGATAAACTTAAAGCCCTGTTGGAATTGAGGTGAAGAAGCCATGACCCAAAACCAGGCACAGTGCAGCACCTGTAAAGATAAGAACACCGGGCAATGCAACCCGGAAAAATGTTCAGAACCTGCCGTCCTGCCCCTCAATGAGGCCAGCGATATCAAACGAGTGGTTGCGGTTGTAAGCGGCAAGGGCGGCGTAGGCAAGTCTTCGGTCAGTGCCCTTCTGGCCGTTGCCCTTGCCCGCCGGGGTAACCAGGTGGGCATACTGGACGCGGATATTACCGGCCCCAGCATTCCCAAGCTTTTCGGGGTAATCGACCGGCCGGAACAGTTCAATAAATTTATTTTACCGGCAAGAACAATAATGGGCATCCGGATTATGTCTTTGAACCTTTTACTGCCCCAGGAAGACGACCCGGTGATCTGGCGGGGCCCCATCCTGTCAGGTGCCGTCAAACAATTCTGGACCGACGTGGCCTGGGGTAGGCTGGACTACCTGATCGTGGATATGCCCCCGGGTACCGGAGATGTACCGCTCACGGTCATGCAATCCCTGCCGCTGGACGGATTGCTGGTTGTTTCTTCACCCCAGGACCTGTCCATGATGGTGGTAAGAAAGGCAATAAAAATGGCCCGGCTGATCAACGTACCCATACTGGGTCTGGTGGAGAATATGAGTTACCTCTTCTGCCCTCACTGTGGCGAGAAAGTCCATCTTTTCGGTTTGAGCCACGTGGGAGAAGCAGCACGGGAAAACAACCTGCCGTTACTGGCTGTCCTTCCCGTAGACCCGAAATTAACGGAGCTGGGTGATGCCGGGCTCATTGAGAACTACAACGGCACCTCCATGCAAAACATTGAGCCTCTGGTGGAAGTTCTGGAAAAAACATTAAAGAAAAAAACAGTAGAGGAGCGTGAAGGAGCATGAAAATTGCCCTCCCCAACGACCGCGGCCAGGTTAACCAGCATTTCGGCAGGAGCGAAGAATTTGTCATTTTCGAAATGGCCGGCCAGGAAATTAAAAGCCGGGAAACAATATCCACCGTCACCCTGCAACATAACCACGAGGGCCTGGCCGAACTGTTTAAAAACAAAGGGGTTGACGTATTAATTCTGGGCGGAGTAGGACCCCGTGCCATACAGGCGCTGCAGCAATACGGCCTGCAGGTGATCACCGGTGCCAGCGGTAACGTGGAAGAGGTGGCCCGGGCCTATGCCCGGGGGGAACTGGTCAGCCGGGGGTCCATATGTGACCACGGCCACGGTCACGGTAATCACTGTCATCACGGGCCGGGCTGCCATTAACACCCGCAGGCCCCGATATGTCTTATTCTGAAAACTTTTCTCAAGCGGTGGAGCAAAGCAAGGCATGAAAAACCTGAGCAGTTTCAGTAAAATTTAAGTACGGTTAAAACAAACAGGAGGGCCTGTGCCCTCCCTAAAACTTTAATCTCAATACGACTTTTTAGTGAGCGTGATTATGATCCGCCTGGTGTTCGTGCTGGTGACAATCTTCCCTTCCCGGTGCATGCTCATGCTCATGGGTATGGGTTACGGCAGGATGCTCGTGTTCGTGTTCGTGCACCAGATCCCCGTGAGCGTGAACATGGCAATGTCTCACAGCCGGATGAGTGTGGTCGTGCGCATGAATCATTTTTAACCCTCCTTCCTGAAGGTTTTGCTGCCGTCCATCGGCAGCGTTTCCTGTTGAAAATCATAGCTCATTTTGAATATTTTGTCAACAATTGGGTTCTTTTCAATAGTCATCACCGGGTTTCCTAACCGGGAACGCCTACCCTTCTCCGGCTTCTTTATTTATTGACATATGTCCGCGTAGAAAATATAATTTATTATGCACAGGAGTCCAATGAGTTCTGGGGGGCTAAAAAATGAGTTTCGATCTGGATAGAATAGCGGCGGAACTCCAGAAAAAAATATGGTCACAATTCAGCGATGTGGTTATCGATCATGCCAACAATCCCAGGAACGCCGGAAGTATTGAAGGAGCAGACGGGTATGCCAGTGTCACCGGCTTGTGCGGCGACACGATCCAGATCTGGCTGAAGGTAACAGACGGGAAAATTGGTGAAATTACCTTCTGGACTGATGGCTGCGGCACCACCATCGCCGCCGGTAGTATGGTTACCGAACTGGCCCGGGGTAAGGCTCTCCCCGAGGCCTTGCAGATAACACCCCGTGACGTGCTGGATGCCCTGGGAGGACTGCCCGAGGAAAGCGTGCATTGCGCTTTCCTGGCGGCAAACGCCCTGCATGAGGCCATCAAAGATTACCAGAAATCTAAAGCCAGCCGTGTGGAGGGATGAACAGTGCCCGCTTATGATTACCAGTGCCATGAGTGCGGTCATGTATGGGAGCATATCCTGCCATGGCCAGTCGCTCGGCCAACCTTTTCAGTGCATCCCGTGGGGGGACAGGTCGCTCCGGGTCAACCAGGGCCCCGTCGCGGGTATGCGACATCGTTCCCCCCGCAATGATCACGCAGGGGAACTGCCCTTCGCCAGCGGGTAAAAGCAGTGTGCCTGCAAGCTACTTTTTGCATGTGCATACCCGGTTCTTCTACCCCTCCACATGAACAGTATCCCATCTGGTATTAATATCCGCAGGATGGGGATTAAGTCCCTTAACCTTTTCCCTGGCAGCATAGACGTTATATAGCGAAGCAATGGGAACCACCGTGGTTTCCTCATCAATGAGCACGTGCATAGCTTCCGCCATCAGTCGTGCAGCTTCTCGGATATCCGGGTTATTCCGGGCTTCGTCGACCAGACGGTCGAACTTCTCGCCAGGCCAGAACGGGTTGTTGTAAGTGGAGCCCTGATACCCACGGCTGTGGAACAAGAGTTCCGGCAGGAAAGTGGGGTCGCCGTTATTCTGGTTTCCTCGCTCCAGCCACAGATCCCCTTCGCCCTTTTTCAGCCTGTCGTAATAGAGCCCACTATCCGCGACCTCAACCACTTTAACAGCGATACCAACTTCTTTGAGTTGCTGCTGCAAGACTTCCGGCAGCGGTTTTAGCACACTGGCAGAAGGAAAGCCGGAAACAAGGGTGAGTTCCAGCCAGCGCCCGTCCTTGAGCTTGATGCCGTCAGGGCCGGGGCGCCAACCGGCTTGCTCCAGCAATTTTCTGGCCTTTTCCGGCTCGTAGGTAAATCCTTTAACCAAATCCTTATACTCCCTTAAGATCCCAGGAGGAATCACGGTCTGGTTGCTTTCCGCATTACCCTCCCATACTTTTTCGATAATCGCCTTGCGGTCAATGGCCCACCCAACAGCCTGCCGTACCCTCTTATCCTGCAAAATATCGTGAGGATGCTTTCCGTTGACCATCAGGGAAAGGGCCACATAAGGACCCATCGGCGCGGTTAAAAGGTTAATCCCCTTCATTGCCTTGATTTGCCCGATCATCTCCCGCGGGATCTCCTTGATTACATCTACTTCCCCCGCTTGAAGGGCCAGCAAGCGGCTGTTGTGGTCAGGAATGTACTTAAAGACAATCTTGCTCACTTTAGGCGGTGTACCCCAGTAATTGGGGTTGCGCTCTACTACCAGCTCTTTGTCCTTCTCGTAGCTGACAAAGCGGAACGGCCCGGTACCGGTGGGATTTCTGGTATGGTCCACCCCAGGCACCCTGATGCCGTTCAGCGGATGAGCCAGGATTTCCGGCACTCGCATATTGGGCTCCGTAGTAACAATATCCACCGTGTAATCGTCAACTATCTTCACAGAACCTTCCTTTATCTTCAAAATAGATTTACCGCTGGGGCGGATAGCCTGTTCCAAAGTGTACTTGACTGCTTCAGCAGTAAACTCCTGGCCGTTGTGGAATTTAACTCCCTTTCTTAGATAAAACCGCCAGGTATTGTTGCCCCTGTACTCCCACCTGGTAGCCAGGAGCGGTTCCACCTGATAATCGCCGGTGAGCTTAACCAGGCTCTCGTAAATGTTGGCGTTGGGTGAGCCAATACCCACTTCTCCATATTTCAGTTCATTGCCATCAGCAGCAACACCGACCACCAGCTCTTGCCTGGTTTCCTGTGCTTCCTTTTGCTGCCCACCGCGATCAGGCGCACTATCTTACTTTTAGAGGCTACATCAGCCTGCACTTCCCCGCTCTTGAAATCCAGAAAGTTTACCTTGACACCCAGTACCCCGGCCGCCTTCTGGACCTGCTCCCTGTTCTCGGGTCTTACCAGGGAGACTGCTGCCTGAACGTTTCCGCCAGCTTTCACATGTTTAGCCAGGGTTCCCCCGCACTCCACTATTTCCATTCCGTAAGTAGCAAGGAGCAATATATCTTTTTTCCCGTGCATTATTGACCCCCCTCACTTTCCCCCAATCTTTCCGTCAACTCAAATGGCACCTCACCAGGTGCCCCTCCCCCACCTCCTTCAAAACGGGCTCATCCCGCCGGCAAACGTCGCGGACCTCGGGGCAGCGGGGGTGAAAGCGGCAGCCCGGTGGAGGATTTGCCGGGTTGAGCGGCTCGCCCCGCACCACCGGTTTTGTGCTGTTTTTTGGGCGTGAAGTGCGCACCGGTTCTACTTTATCCAGGCTTTTTCTAAGCTCGGTTTAAAGAAAGGATCCAGCGTTAAATCCTGGACTTCCTTTCTCGTTGCGTACAGGCATTCATCATGGTAGATGGGGCAGAGAGGCACATCACTTGCTACCAGCCGCTGCAGCTCTGCATAAAGCTCCTTTCTCTTTGCCGGGTCTGGCCCGGCAGCAGCCATCTCTACCAGCCGGTCCGCCTCCGGGTTATTGTATCCCACTCCCCGCTGCACGTTCATCTGCCCGTTGGAGTGGATCCAGCGGCCGAAGAAGAAGTCCGGGTCGCCGGTCATCAACGTGTAGGGCGTTAAGGTAAGGTCGTATTCGCCTTTCTTTACCGCTTCTTTCCAGGCGCCCATCTCCAGCATCTTCAGTTCCACCTCAAATCCAAAAGCTTTGAGTTCCGACTGCAGTATCTCCGCTATCGGCTTGTACGGCCAGCGGTTGGCCAGGGCCGAATTGACGGCAAAAACCACTTTGTGCGGCGTGCCGGCCTTCACCTGGGCAACCAGCTCCCTGGCTCTGTCCTTATCAGTTGTCCAGAGCCCTCTGACCACCCACGTCGTGGCCAGAGGAGTAAAGATGGTATCCGCCGGCTCACCGTAACCGTTAAGCACTTCTTTGACCATCTGCGCGCGGTCTATGGCCAGGCTCACCGCCTGACGCAGGCGCACATCGTTAAAAGGTGGCTTTTTGTTGTTGAAGAGCAGGTAGTGGGTCGTGGTGACCGGCCGGGATAACAAAACCAGGTTGGAATCACCTTTAATTACCCGGGCCTGCTCAGGCAGGATGCCGCCCACGTCGGCTATGGCCTGAATTTCGCCGGTCTGCAGGGCGGCCAGGCGGGTGGAAGGATCGGGAATGACCTTAAAAATTACCTTCTCCAGTTTGGGTTTGCCTCCCCAGTAGTCGTCGTTTCTTACCACCACCAGGGCTTCACCTTTTTTGTACTCGGCAAACTTGAAAGGTCCCGTGCCGTAAGGATGGACAATTCTCCCTTCAGTGTCAAAGCTTTGGGGGCTGAAGATGGGGCAGCCGTGGTAGGCCACCTTGGCCGGAAAAGCCGGCTCGGGCTGTCTGAAGGTGAACTTTACCACGTAATCCCCCGCAGCCTCTATCTTTTCCAGGTTCTCGAATGTGCCGTACTCATCCAGCTTGGGGTGCCTCGCTATTCTTTCTACGCTCGCAACCACCGTCTGAGCGTTAAGCGGAGTGCCGTCGTGAAACTTTACCCCCTGGCGCAGGTAAACCGTCCATACCTTGTTAGAATCGTCTGAAACAAGTTTTTCCGCCAGGTGAGGAATGGGCTGTAGATATTCATTGAGAACCGTTAAGCTTTCCCAAATGCCCGTGCTGTTATGGGCAAACCCGGGACTTTGCGGCCCTTCGTAAAAATCTCTCCCGGCACCAATGACGAGGTTTTGTTCCCCAACCCCGCCTACTTTTTGCCTGCCGCACCCGCCTGCACAGATGAATAGAAGCAAAAATACAATAACGGTAAATAACGGTCTTTTCGCCAGCTTCATCTCTACCTGCCCTCCTTACTTTTTAAAGTAGAAAATGTGGCTTGATATCTATGACCGGGGAACCGGGGAAAGCATCCAAACCCCGGACGATGAGGGTATTTCCTTCTACATCAACTAACTGGACTACGGTAACCGCAACCGGGTTGGGCCGCAAAGGCGCCCGGCTACTGAAAACACCGTGTAGTTCCAGAACCCGCGTATCTCCCTTTGGTACCACTTTAGATAACGAGGGTTTAAACTGCAAGGTGTCGCGATCGCTTTCGCTGCGGTGAAGCCACCAGAGAACTATCAGGTGAATATGTTCCTCGATCCCAGACAAGCCGGGGGCAAACTCTTCGTAAACAATCACCTCCTTGAGTCCTTTACCCCGGCTCCGCCCGACTTCTCCCACAGGCCGGACAATTAACTCTCTCCCTCGACCAACCAAAACGGCAACCTCCTCTCTCCAGAAATTACAAAGTATCCCGCAGTTACCCGACAGCACCTGTCTCGCCTTCCCATTTTTCACCCCCCGTCCAGAGGATCATGCCCAGGCGCACCCGGTATTCCTCGCGGTAAACCCCATTGACTGCGCGCTGCTCCACGTAACCGGCAATTGTCTTTTTGGTCTCCGGGGTAACCTCCGTGTAGAGCCGGAAGAAGTTCTCCAGCCCGGCCGCCGCCTCCGCCACCGGCAACTCCTCGTCCCACTCGTCCACCCACACCTGAAAAGAAGGGCAATAACCCGAGGTGTAGAGGTAGTTGAGGGGGTAGATAATATCATGCCCCGGCGGGGGCATTTCCTCGCCGAAGATCACCCGCCACAGCTCCTCCCGCGCCGGACTCCGGCGCCGCCCGGCAAAGTCGCACAGGAAACACCACCGGCGGGAGCAGGCCATCATTTTTTCGAGCGTCGCCACATCCCGAACACCCGGCGTGAGGGAGGCAAAGACCAGGTCGAACCGCCTGGACACACCTTCCGCTTCCGGGTCCACCTTTTCCCACTCCCGGCACAAAAACTCCACGCTTGAGAGCCCTTCTGCTTCCACCCTCTTTTGCAGGGCGGCCAGCATGGCCGGGGCCGGCTCCAGGGCGGTCACCTTTGCCCCCCGGCGGGCCAGGGGAACGGTGAAGACACCCGTACCGGCACCGATGTCCAGCACTTCCATCCCCGGCTGCAGGACCCCCTGCCCCTCCAACCAGGACAGCACCCGGCCTACGCGTCTTCTGGTGCGCTCCTGACCGGCCCAGCGTTCAAACCGCCCGGCCAGCCGATTCCAGTAGTCCAGGGAGTCCAGGTCGCGGCGGCGCCGGGCCTGCAGGGAATTTTTGTGCGCCCCGCTCCAGGCCTCCGCCCAGAAACGGGGTTTCCTGAGTGCACCTGCCGTGAAATCAGCAATGCTCTCTTCCCGAGTCAGTTTTTTCACCCCCATATTTGATCCGCCGGGCAAATATCCGCGCCGGATGCTCGGGCGGCAGCTGGTCCAACCGGAATGGCTGCCCCCTGGCCTGCTCCTCCTTCAGCCGCCCGGCAAGCTCCCGCAAGTACGCCAGGAAAACCTCATCATCCCCCCCGCGCTGGCCCTTAAAAATCAGGATAACCACATGTGAGCCGTTTCCAGGATTTACGGCCCTCAGTAAAGAAAGATTAACAGACGGGAGAACACTCGGGCCAGCCCTTCCTCAGTAGGGAATGCCTCTGAAGGTACCAGTTGCCGTCAATAACTATGAGCTTCCCTCCCGGGCGCAGGACACGCCACCATTCAGCGTACGCCTTTTCCGGTTACGACAAGATCCAGACGACATGGCGGGAAACTAATTGCGGGCATTCGCCTTGTTGAACCGTCATGGCCGGCAGCACGAGAGGCGGCCATGACGGTCCTTCAGAGCCTGGTAGACAAAAGACGCTACCCTTGTGATGACTAACTTCCTTGTGCCTTAAGAACTAGCTCTTTCGAGGTTGTATCTATTTGGTAACAAAGAAGAACAGCGTTGCCGTCAGGGACAGGGCATCATACACCCCTTCTTCCCCTTCCGGTACCCGGTAGCGGGCCACCACCAGGTAGCGGCCGGGCTCCCGGGCCTGCAGATTGATGCGGCCGTCCCCGCCCGTCATTTCCTGCCACTGCCGGTATCCACCGGGCCCGTTGCAGGCCACATCCAGGGCCACACCATCCAGCGGCTCACCGCGGAATTGTACCTGCAGGCCGATTTCATCACCCACCCGCCATTGTTTCCATACTGCCGGTATTATTTCCAGCGGCATTCCCGCCCGCTGGGGAACACCCTCCAGGTCGTGTCCCACCGGTACGAAAGCCTGCGCGTACTGGTTGTATAAAACGGCCTGGGCCGCATCCGGGTGTTCCCTGCGGGTCCCCCGCTGGTACTTACCCTCTTTATCCAACACGTAGCTGCCGGTGTTTCTGGCAATAACATGGTAAAACCCTTCGGCAGGCGTGGGGAGACGCAGGATATAATAATCGGGGCCGCCGTCGCCGATGGCCAACTCTTCTTTTTCCCCACCCGGAGCCACAACCAGCGCGGCCATGCCCTCTTTCCGGGCCAGCCCGTCCGTCTGCATATTGTGCCCCCATTTCACATACACCTCCACGCTGCCGCCTGCGTGGCCGTGGCTGCCGGCCATCTCCAGCCACACTTCGTGGCCGTAAACCATCAAGTCCGTGGTATCGCACAAGGTGACGTTCTTTTTTTCTTTCATCCAATTCTCCTCCTTAAGTGTAAAATTAAGCTCATAACTGCAACCGCCAGGATGTCACATTATTAACCTAAAATGCATCACCCCCACTTTGACGATAATGACCACCGGCAATCTTAATCTTTCTAACTACTTGCCCGACGGGCGAATTTTATTCCAGTCGAGTTCGTATTCCGTGCCGCTAAAGGCAAAACTGCCTATTTTTGAACCGTATACACAGACCATTTTGTTACACGTTCACGGTGAAACAATTAGGCCAGCAGAACCACTGTTCCCACGGCCAGGAACGTTGCAAATTCCCGCACCAGTAACGCTGCCAGACTCACCTCCATTCCCAGTTTAGGTCCGAAAATAGAGACATTGGTGGGCAAACCATGGCTCCAGAATTCATACAGTTGATGCAAAATAGAAGTAACCAGCAGCCCGGTAACCGCCTCTGCCGGGGTGACCAGACCGGCCTGCAGGATGGGTCCGAGGGTGCCCACGGCAGCAATCATGCTCATCACACCGGTAGTAATGACAAAGAGCATGGGACCCGGCAGGCCCATGTAACTCAATATAGGTTCGACCTGCCGTAGCACCTGCTTGACCAGCTCCGTGTGCAGCAGGATCGATGCCAGGAAGGTAACCGGCATGAAAACCGCAGCGAGGCGGCAAAAAGCGGGAATGGTCCGCCGCACCGCGGTAACCAATTTATCCCGCCAGGATGTGTGAACTGCTTCCTGGATTTGCGTACTTCCTTCCCGGACCTGCCCAGGCCGCGGCAAAATTAACCTGCCGAGCAACAACCCGGCAGTGCCGACCATCAAGTTCGTACTGAGGTAAATGGCCAGGTACATGCCTCCGGTGCGGTACCCCAGGGAAGCAACAACCGCCGGGCCGAAGAAAAAAATCGTAAAATATAGCCCGGTGGGAATGGCAGAAACGAGAAAAGTAATTACAACTTCCCGGGTCTTAACTACCCCGTTATTTTTCAACTCTGCCAGCATGGCATAGCCTGCAATCCGGTCGGCCAGGCATAAGGTGAGGGAGGTGGCACAGCCTGCGGGTAAACGGCCCAGCCGCCCCAGGGGGCGCATTACCCGGCCCAGGCGCTGCAGAAAAACGGTTTTATGAAATAAATTGCCGAGAAAACAACCCAGCAGCATGGAAGGCAGTACGTTTTTCCACAGATTCAGCACATCGGGCAGGACATCTGAAATGGGCTGCACTGATCATCCCCACCTTTATTTTGGGGCAATAAACAAATCTTAATCTCCCCCACTCAAATGGCACCTCACCAGGTGCCCCTCCCCCACCTCCTTCAAAACGGGCTCCTCCCGCCGGCAGGCATCACGTGCCTCGGGGCAGCGGGGGTGAAAGCGGCAGCCCGGTGGAGGATTTGCCGGGTCGGGCGGCTCACCTCGCACCACCGGTTTTTGGCCGGTTCTTTGCCGCGGGTCGGGTTCCGGCACTGCGCTCAAAAGCGCCCGGGTGTAGGGGTGGCGGGCCTGTGATACGAGACCTTCTGCCGGCAGGATCTCCACGATCATGCCCAGGTACATTACCGCCACCCGGTCGGCAAGATAATTCACCGCCGCCAGGTCGTGGGAGATGAAGAGGTATGAAAGATTGAGCCGTCTTTTCAGCTCCCGCAACAGATTCAAGATCTGCGCCCGGATGGAGACATCCAGGCTGGAAACGGGTTCGTCGCAGACCACCAGCTCCGGCTGCAGGGCCAGCGCCCGGGCGATGTTTATGCGCTGGCGCTGACCTCCGCTGAATTCGTGCGGGTAATGCAAGGCGTGCTCCGGTTCCAGGCCGACAAGTATCAAAAGCTCACGTACCCGCTCCCGGCGATCCTCTTTCGCCACGCCGAAATTGGCCAGGGGTTCCTCAATGATTGCCCCCACCGTCCGGCGCGGGTTGAGGGAGGAAGAAGAGTCCTGGAAGATGATCTGGAAGCGGCGGCGCAGCTCCCGCAGCTTTCTCCCCGTCCAGACGGTGATCTCCTCGCCGGCGAAAAAAATCTTTCCAGCCGTAGGTTCTTCCAGCCGCACCACCAGCCGCCCCAGGGTGCTCTTGCCGCAGCCGCTCTCCCC
>DYEX01000145.1 GCA_020725525.1 Desulfovirgula sp. | reverse complement strand
TCGGAAGAATCGCGTAGAAGGCCGCCGTCTCGGTGGCGACCGTCCACATGTATTCCCGCTTCCCTGCATGTTTCCAACCCGTCTCATCAACACCCTTGACCGGGGCGACCTTGACCTCCTGATAGACGCAAGCGGTCGAATACTGCAGGCTTTCGGCCACTTTGGGCCGGATGCCCCACAAGGTTGCCCGGGAGACGGGAGTATCGAACACCTCGGTGAAGAAGTTGGCGATCTTGGCGAGAGGAGTGTGACACACCCCGTTCATATAGATAGCAACCGCCTGAAGGCGGGGCCCGAGGCACTGCTCCTCACCGGGAAGGGGGACAGCCCGATTCCGGTGGCCACACAACGGGCAATCGCATTCCCAGTATTCCCGCTGGACCACCTCTGTGGGCTTTTCGACAAGTTCCCGCTGTTGCTTGATCAGTGGAGTGCCGACGAGCGGCGCATCCGATGGAATCGCGGTGCCACACCGGTTGCACCAGCCAGGCCGTCGAGTCACCACCCGATCGGGCTTTTCCAGGGGACGGGAGGCACCCATGTGACCTTCTTGTCCTCCAGGCCGCCTTCCAGATCCACGCCTCCTCTTCTTCTCCTGCCCGGGCGGATCCTTGGAAGGGGGAAGCGAGGAGTTGCGGGAGTTTCTATTCATGCGATGCTGGAGATACTCAAGGTATTCCTCGAGAGCATCAATATAGGCACGCACTTCCTCGGGAAGCCCTTCACGGCTTTCCATGGGAAGTTTGGGGGGCATGGCCCTTCGCTTTTTGTTCGCACCTTCCATGACCTCATTGTACGGTTAGACTACCCGACTGTACAGGGGGGACCTGAACGGTTACATGAAGGAACGCCGCCAACTCTGCAAAAAACGGCTTTGGCAGTGAGCGGCCCATCCACGTGTCCGTGAACCAGCCGATTGGCGGTGAGCTTGCTCACCAAGTGCATCCCCAACTTGTGAACCTGAGCCACGTTCTCTGGCGAAACATAGGCTGCATCTACCACCAGGGGACACCCCCCCAGGTTGGTCTGACGAACGGCCAAGAACGTTTCCACCTCGCGAAGTGCCTTGCGGAGCCACTGATTATGGTTCAGCGGAGGGCGTGCCTGACCTTCGGGAGGTGGCGGGACGATTCGCACGGCCAGGATGATAATTTCATCGCCGTCGCCAATCACCGCCGCCAAGACTTCGAGGTTGACCCCGGGGACCACCTTTTTAACCGCGCCGCAGTAGAACAGCCCTGTCCACCCACCCAATGCCCCTCTGGCCATGCGGGTAAAATCGTCAGCGCACAGGGTGATCGGATGTCGGCTCCTGTAGGAGGCATCTTTTGCATGCCAAGTCTTCAGACGGGCGGCCAGCCTCTCCCGACCTCTTTTGATAAGCCTGCGAAGCCAGCGCCGGGCAGGAACCGCATCAAAACTGGCATACAGAGCATCCTTGTTGATGTCATAGGTTGGGGAGAGATCGAGCAGGCTGTCACAGTTG
>DYEX01000019.1 GCA_020725525.1 Desulfovirgula sp. | reverse complement strand
GGCAGCCGGACACATATGTGTCCGCCCGCGCAGGTGGTAAAGTTTCTGAACGGTTACCGCTTCCAGCCTTTCCCCAAAGGAATCTTCCAATTCCGGTGGCCAGCAGGTACCCTGGCTGTTTTACCGCCCGTTCGGCGGGTGCAAATATACTAAAATACGGAACAAAATAAAAAATGGCCTGCCAAGGGCCATCTGATATGAGGCAGCAATACAATCATTACATTTTCCCCAGAAAAGGTCTTTATACCCTGTTCCTACTGCCCGTTTACCTCCTCAGCCAGCTCCAGGATCCTGGCCAGCACCTTTTGCCTGCGGGCTTCGATGTCCTGGAAGTTCATGTTCGGGATATAGTAGGCTTCCATTTCGTCGTGGACCTTCTTGGCGCGGTGGATGAAATCCACGGCTTCTTCCATGCAGCGCCGGTACATCTCCCGGGCGGTATCCCTTTCGGCCTGCAAAGCCGGGCCGGACACGGGCCTGACACAGGTCATGGTGTCGACGACCACGTCGCCGTCTTGGGGTTTATAATAGTGGGGCTCCACGGAGTTGACCACCGCCAGGTTCAGCCCGGGGATGACCGGGTTCCAGTGGTCCCCCAGATGCACGATTTCATCCACCGCTCCCGGGTTTTTGGGATCAACCACGTGAGGGGTTGTTACGGCTATAAAACATTCTGTGTGAGGGTACAAGCCCGGTAATGCATATGGTTTACGGCTTTTTCCCAAAGGAATCTTCCAATTCCGGCAACAGTGTTGCCAGGCCTTGTTCGGGTTCGGGTATGATGTTTATATTTTCAGACTTGAGAATTTCGTTCATTTCAAAGTAATCGACTCCCAGCATATCTGCGCACTGCCGGATAGTCATCCGGCCCTCCCGGTAAGCCTGTACAGCCTCTTTTTTGTAGATTTCACGTAGCGCAAAGGAAACTAATTGCTGAAGGGCGGATGAACGGTCCAGGTACCTTTTGGAAGCATATGCGTCCAACCTTTTTAAGAGCACCGGATCAAACTCGGTGCTTATTCTTACTCTTTTTTCCATTGTCTCTTGGCCTCCAGGTAAAGTTTTGCTATTTTTTCATCCAGTCGCCTGTGTTTTACCAAACCATCAAGGGCCGATTTGAAACTGTCATAGTTAAGATAGTACAGAAGGAATTCCGGCGAGGTATGAACCTTCAGGCCGGCTCCAAGAGCCTTTTTACGCAACCTTATATCATCCGTCAACAGGACGGCCTTTCGCTGAAAAGCCAGGGATAAAACGCTATCATCCACCGGTGATATTCCTTTTGTTTCCAGGCGATTTGATACCGCCACGCTTTTGACCAGGGGTGGTTCGGGGAGAAAGACTTCACGGCTGATCAGAAACGCATCGGCGTAGCCCCGGTGTAAACCTGTTTCAACAACTTCCTGGTACACTTCCTCCGGGCACAGGGCAGGCCCGGGCAGCAGCTTAATCAACTGGAGGGCGTTAATCCTGGACAGCGAGATTAAGAACGATGAGTCCACCACATATTCAGGCAATGCTTTCACCCGCTTATGATTGTTTTGATTTCCTCAACCAAACGTTCAACTGCCATTGGATTTCACCTCGTTGTCCAGTATACTATATCCTGTAATTAGGAGCAATAATCAGCGATGGGCTACCGCCTTGAAGAAACTGTATGAGTGGGCCATGTGAGAAAGACTGCTAAAGCCAAAAACAGCTTCCCGGGTAACAGTGACGAATGAAGGGGATGAAGTGAGTGATGTCTAAAAAACCGGCCGTTTCTCTTGAACGCCGGTAGATGGAAGCTGCCCTGCAGTTGTACCAGAAATGCAAGGGGTGCTGATGCAAAAAAAAGACAAATACCAGAAAAAAACAAAAACGAGAGTCCAACCCGGCAGGATTCCGGTTCCCGGGAAAGGAAAAAAATATACCCAGCCATATATTGTTTAGGGGGTGAGGGAATGCGCAGAACATCCGTAATGGCAATCCTGTTTGTGGTACTGGTTGCCCTGCTGGTCCTGCCGGGCTTCGCCGGGGCGGGCGCGCTATACAGGGGGATTAAGGTACAGGACCGCGTCCTGGTGCCCCTCCGGGGTGTGCTGGAAGCCTTCGGTGTAGCGGTAGCGTGGGACGGCTCCGAACGCTCCATTACGGTTCAAAAAGGGGACAGGGTTATTTCCCTGAAGGCGGGTTCGAGCCGTGCCAGGATAGCGGGGAGAGAAGCTCTCCTGGACGTGCCGCCCCGCATGGTCGGTGGCATTACCTACGTACCCCTGCGCTTCGTTTCCGAGGCTTTCGGAGCAAAAGTTGACTGGGACGAAAAGACCGGCACGGCTACCGTAAGCCTGGACGGCAAGGATGTTCTGGTGAAGGTGTCCAACGGCGGAAGTACTGATATCAAACAGTATTACCGCCAGATCGGGCATATCAGGGCAACGGTGGTGGAAATCCCGCCCGGTGCTCCCGTCAGGGCCGTGGCTGCACTTGCTCACGACAGGGTAGGCGCGACGGAAGACCTGGCTTCGATGGCGAAGCGCTACGGTGCAGTGGCCGCCATCAACGGCACCTTTTTCGAAGCGTACGGCGGCATACCCGAACCGTGGGGCACCATCATCAGGAACGGGAAGGTCGTGCACGTGGGCAACGTCGGTTCCGTGGTGGGGATAACTTCCGATGGCCGGGTTAAGATGGACACGGTGCGCATAAAAGTGGAGGGCGGTACCGGGG
The DNA here is from genome assembly GCA_020725525.1 of Desulfovirgula sp. Classification (GTDB taxonomy): domain Bacteria; phylum Bacillota; class Desulfotomaculia; order Desulfotomaculales; family Desulfovirgulaceae; genus Desulfofundulus. Next base: position 35,438 of record DYEX01000019.1, on the reverse strand, counting down.
GTTCTTATGAATGGCCGGATAACTGGTACGCCTACGGTTTCAACAGGACGCCGGGTCCGGCCGGCAGCGCGGCGTACATCTACACCCGCGAACGCGGCAGTTCCCTGGGATTCGCTTACGGCACCTCGGTGGTGGTGTCCGGCGGGAAAGTGGTCAGGGTGGTGGAAAACCAGGACGTGGCGATCCCCGACGACGGTTTCGTGGTCAACCTTACCGGTTCGGAACAGAACCTGCGGGACCGTTTCGAGCCGGGGGAGAGTGTCAGCTACCGGGTAGTCTTTGAGGACAAGGACGGCAACAGGCTGGACTGGTCGGACGTAGTGACCGCCGTGGGTGCCGGACCCAGGTTGCTGACCGGGGGGCGGATCACCGTCGACCCGGCGGGCGAAGGATTCACCAGTGCCAAGATCTTGACAGGCGGGGGAGCGAGAAGCGCCATCGGCGTGAAATCCGACGGCAGCATTCTGCTGGTGACGGTGCCCGGTGCGACCATCAGGCAGCTTGCGTCGGTTATGAAAGAACTGGGCGCCGTGGACGCCATGAACCTCGACGGCGGGGCGTCATCGGGGCTTTACTACAAGGGTCGCTACCTCACTGCTCCAGGCCGCAGGATAAGCAATGCACTGTTATTCGTCCCTGCTTCGCAGGCAGGCAGCGGGTCTTGAAGGGCCGGGAACACCCCGGCTCTTTGTTTTTTGTCACCAAGTCTTCGAGCGCCGGGCTTTTTCTTTTTTAAAATTTTTAAAAAATGGCGAAAATCAACGAAAACCCCGCACCTCACCCCGAAAAACAAATATCTTCCAGTGCAGAACACCCGTTTTAGTTAAACAAGGTCAAATACCACTTTTGTCATTTCTACCAAAACATGCTAAGATAAAGTCAATCAAAGTTAAAGTCAAGGGTGGTCGAAAGTGGCAGATCTCAAACTGCTCAAAATCGCCAGGTTATCGTCGCACCACTTTGCCCTGCCCCCGGCGTTTTTGCGCGAGGTGACCAAGAAATTTTCCCTGCCCCGAAAACATCAGGGAACTTTTTGCCAGGCTTTTTCGTCATAACCTGTGAACGCCCGGTAAATAAAACCGGAACCTTGCGGAGAGGAGCGAAGGGAATGAAAAGGCGGGTTGCACCGGTTTGTTGCGCACTGGTTTTCTTGTTAGCCGCCGTCCTTTTATCCGGCGCCACGTCATCACCGCCACAGGTGGAGGCCAGGGAGGTCAAAAGTTTTTCTTCCTACGAGGAGCTGGCCAATTACATCCACAAAAATATGGCTCTTGCCCGTCAGATGGGTGAATTATTCGTTGTTACAGGACGTGCACGGGCCGTCCCGGGATTAGTAACCGGGGCACCCGGGGCAACGAAAGGCGTGGAAGAATCGCAGGCTGCCCGGAACGAAACGCCTGCAGGGGATTTTTCGGGTACCAATGTACAGGTTGCGGGCGTAGATGAAGCCGACGTGGTAAAAAGCGACGGCCGGTACCTGTATGTACTGTCCGGCAACAAAGTAACCATTGTGAAGGCCTACCCGGTCGGCGAGGCAAAAAAAGTATCCACCATACAGTGCGAAGGCCAGCCACTGGAGGCTTTTATCAACAGAAACAAGCTGATCATATTCGGCCGGCAGGCATCCTATGACGGTATTTTTGTACGGGTTTACAACGTGGAGAACCGGGAAAAACCCGTACTGCAAAAGAACATCACCTGCCGGGGCAATTATGTTACCTCCCGCATGATCGAAGATTACGTCTATGTCATTTTGAATATGCCCGTTTTTTCCGATCTCAACCCTGCCCCGGAAAAAGTAGAGCTGCCTGCAGTGACAATTGACGACCGGGTTCAGGTTACCCCGCCCGCAAAGGTTTACTACTTCCCGCACCCGGATCATGCTTACCGTTACACCACCATTCTGATCATTAATACGCAAGACCGGGAAAGCAAGGTAACGAGCAAAACTTTTCTCACCGGCGTTTCCCAAAACATCTATGCCTCACCCCGGCACATCTATCTTAGCGGACCGAAGACGCCGGATTACATGGTTTATACCAGTAAACTCCTGGATGAAATGGTAACACTGGTACCTCCCGGGATCGGTAAAAAGTTGAAGGACATTAAACACTCGAACAAAGACGCGGGCCAAAAGTTACAGGAAATGGACTTGTTGCTGGATGATTATCTTGACGAATTGAGCGAACACGAAGCAAGAGTAATGGAAACAAAACTCCTTGAACTGCGCCAGAAATGGCAGCAAGAACTGGCCAGGGAGCGGGATAAAACTATCATCCATAAGCTGGCAGTTGATAAGGACCGGGTTGATTACCATTGCAGCGGGGAAGTGCCCGGGCATGTGCTCAACCAGTTTTCCATGGACGAATACCGGGGGATGTTCAGAATAGCCACCACCACGACGAACAATGCCATCTTCAGTGGGCAGACGGTAACCAAAAATAATATCTACGTGCTGGACGAAAACTTGCACATCATCGGCAGGTTGCAGGGGCTGGCTCCCACCGAAAGTATTTACGCCGCCCGGTTTATGGGTGACCGGGCCTACCTGGTTACCTTCCGGCGCGTGGACCCCCTCTTTGTGGTGGACTTAAAGGACCCACGCCAGCCCGGGTTGCTGGGCGAGCTGAAAATTCCCGGCTATTCCACTTACCTGCACCCGTACGATGAAAACCACCTGATTGGTATCGGCAAGGAAGTAAGGGAACCGGCAACGCTAAATGAAACCCGGGCGGGGACCGCCATTTTCCCGCCACCCATACCACCGGAGGAAGGACTGAAAATAGCCCTTTTTGACGTGAGTAACCCGGCCAAACCAAAGGAGACGGCCAGATACGTCATCAGCGGCAGCGAAGCCGGTTCGCCGGCCCTTTATGATCACAAAGCCGTGCTTTTCAGCCGTTCCAGGAATTTACTGGTCATTCCGGTATCCTTCTCTCCCCGCTTCTGGATCATGAACCTCCCGGAGATAAGGGCCCCTGTTGATCACGCCTGGTACGGGGTTTATGTATTTACGTTGTCGCCGGAGGAGGGCATTAAATTAAAGGGGAAAATAGCTCACAGCGATAACGCTCCCGCGGTGGGTGAAATCACGCCGGTAAAAAGAGCGCTGTATATTGAAGATGTTCTTTATTCCGTTTCAGAACATCTGATTAAAATGAACGACCTCAATAGTTTGAAGGAAATCAACCGGCTCCGGATTGACAAATGACCTGTCGTACAGTAAAAAAGCGGGCTGCTATGCCGCAAGCCCGCTTTTGCCTTAATTACTGAATTACTCCAGCCTGAACCGGCTCACCAGTTCCCTCATTTCGGCAGCTATTTTGTTCAACCCGGCGGCTGAAGTCGCGACTTCTTCCATGGCCGCAGTTTGTTCTTCTGTAGTTGCGGCTACGTTTTGTACCGCTTCGGACATCTGTCCGGCCGCAACCGCTACTTCCGGGGCCTTCTGGCTCAGCCCTTTGACCAGATCAATAATAGCCATCAGTGACTGGCCAGCTTCCTGCACCACCCGGCCGCCGTGAACGGTTTTTTCCTTGCCGCTTTCCATAACTCTCACGGCCTGGGCCGACTGCTGCGGCCGCCCTTGTGCCGGAATTCCTGTCCCATTCGGACAGCTTATCGAGGATACCGTGAAGAGGAAGGGTGTTATGCTCGCACTGGTGGTGCTATGTGTCCTGGGGTTGCTGGCTGCGGTTGGCTCTGGGGAGAGGGCCAGGAAAACCAGGAACCTGGAGGGTTCACGCCCGTGCCAATCGCCGTGCTAACGGAAATCACTGCATTTCTTCCGCTGATGTTACCTGCAATTCTATCCCTGCTGCCCGTTTATCTCCTCAGCCAGCTCCAGGATCCTGGCCAGCACCTTTTGCCTGCGGGCTTCGATGTCCTGGAAGTTCATGTTCGGGATGTAGTAGGACTCCATTTCGTCGTGGACCTTTTTCGCCCGGTGGATGAAGTCCACGGCTTCTTCCATGCAGTGCCGGTACATCTCCCGGGCGGTATCCCTTTCGGCCTGCAAAACCGGGTTGGACACGGGCCTGACACAGGTCATGGTGTCCACAACCACGTCGCCGTTTTGGGGTTTATAATAGTGGGGCTCCACGGAGTTGACCACCGCCATATCCAGTCCCGGGATGACCAGGTGTTCGATCCGGGACGGGTCCAGGGCGCAGTGGTAGGCTTCCACGTCGAACCCGCGCATTAAAGCGGCATCCATAACCCGCCGGACCAGGGTGGTCTTGCCCGTACCGTCGTCGCCATTGATAATATAGCGTTTCTTTAAGTGACCAACAATGGTGTCCAGGTAGCTCACCGTCCCGTCGGGGGTAATGGCCGTAGCAAAAAGGTGGCGGGCTTTGGGGTTGTCTGTCTGGCGCGTTTGCCCCGCAAAAATCTCGTGGGTCAAGTCAAGCGCGAGCTTATCAAAGGCACCCACATTAAAGGCGCCGGTCTCCCGGTAATGGCTGCGTACCTCTTCCAGAAAGAGGTGGGCGGCGGCCAGGTAGCTGTAGGCCCGTTTAAACAACCGCCCTATTTCCTGGTTTAAAGCCAGGATTTCCTTTTTATGTGCCCGCAGGCCTCCTTCGTTCCAGTGGTCCCCCAGGTGAACAATTTCATCCACCGCTCCCGGGTTCTTGGGATCGACCACGTGGGGGGCGGTGCCGTCAAGCAATGCCACCTTGATGGCCGGAATAACCACCCCGTCCAGCGAGCCGTTGTCCGAAGAGCAGCAATGGAATTCCACGTCGTAACCCCGCTCAAGCATTTCTTCGCCAATCTTGCGCATGAACGTGGACTTCCCGACACCGGGTCCTCCTTTTATAACAAAAATGCGGGTGGCGTCGGGTTCAATGATATAGTCGTAAAACGAGTAAAATCCCCGGCAGGTGTTGCCTCCCGGGAAAACCTTTTTTTGCCTGCCCCTGCTCAAGATACGTAACCCCCCGTTCGTTTTTGGGGAAATATATGCGTATTTTTAAGTTAAAATGACACGTTGTTACAGGCCGCCCAGCACTCACTGAAAAAGTTATACTGGAAAGACCTGTACTTACTAACCTTTTACGGCAGGCTTGGAAAGAGCATCATTGCCGGTGAGTGCTGGGGCGGCGCTCCGCAAAATCGTTCGCTCTGGACAACGCCGTTTCTTTGCAGCTAACGGCGGTTTTACTGAACTTTTAACTTCAAAAGAGGTAAGCCCCCTCTTAAAAGGCGGTCCTGCCGGCGGTTCCCCGCGTCAATAGCGGCATGTTATAATGTAAGTCAGTGACGAAAAAGCGGGGTGTGGTCCCTGATGTACAGGACCCGCATTATTGTTGCCGACAGCGACAAGGATTTTCGCTCCAGGTTGAAAGAGATTCTACGCCATGCCGGCTATATGGTAATTGGGGAAACGCAGGACGGCCGGTCCTTGCTGCAGATGGTCTTTCAAACCACCCCGGAACTGGTGATTCTGGAATACCGCCTTCCGGGCAGTGAGGGCATAGATGTGGCCGGCATTATCGAAGAACATCATGTGGCTCCGGTAGTACTGACGGCGGATATACACCAGCAAAATGTGGCCGAGCTGGTTCGTTCGCCCGGGGTTTACGGGGTACTGCCCAGGCCACTGCAGGAGGAAATGGTGGTGCCGACCATTGAAATGGCCCTGGCTTCCTTTGAGCGGAACATGCGGCTGGAAAAGGAAATAAGCGGCCTGCGCAGGACCCTGGAAGAGCGCAAGTTGACGGAGCGGGCCAAGGGGTTGCTCATGGAAAGAAAAGGAATGACGGAGCGGCAGGCCTATAAATACCTGCAAAAGATGAGTATGGATCGCTGCGTACCTTTAGCCCGGGTGGCCCGGGAAATAATTATGGCCCTGGAAAAGTAATCTGAACCTGTATGTAAGTATTCAGACAACCCGCCGGGGCATGGCGTTATCCACGCTCACTCCGGTGCTCCGTGCCGGGTATTTTGCAAATTTTTACGGCGGGACTAGCTGTATACAGTATTTCTTGTTAAGAATATCTTGATTTCCCGGGCAATCCTGTTATAATCATCTTTGTACGGTTTTTTTCAGGGCAATGGCGTCCTGATTCAGGCCTGTGGAAGGTAAGCACGGGCCTGAAGCAGGGCGTTTTTTGTTTTCCTGCCCCTGAGTTTTGGAAGGAGAGGTTATCATGCCCACCCTGACCCGCGAGGACGTGCTTCACAAAGCCCGGGAGTACAATGTCAAGTTTATACGGCTGCAATTTACCGATATATTTGGGGTCTTGAAAAACATTGCCATCACTGTGGAGGAATTGCCCCGGGCGCTGGAAGGCCGGGTAATGTTTGACAGTTCCGTGATCGAGGGTTTCGTCCAGAACCGTGAATCGGACATTTACCTGCTGCCCGATCCGGCAACCTTTGTGATCTTTCCCTGGCGGCCCCGGGAAGGGGCAGTGGCCCGGTTGATTTGTGACGTTCTGACCCCCCAGGGGGAACCTTACGGTGCCTGTTCCCGGGCGGCTTTAAAGCGTGTACTGGCCAGGGCTAAAAAAATGGGCCTGGAGTTTAGGGTGGGCGCGCAGATTGAATTTTTCCTTTTCCATACCGATGGCCAGGGGAAACCGACCGTAACCACCCACGATCAGGCCGGGTATTGTGACCTTACGCCGGTGGATCTGGGTGAAAATGCCCGCCGGGATATGGTGCTCACCCTCCAGGAGATGGGCCTGGATGTTTCTTCTTCCCACCATGAGATTGCGCCGGGGCAGCATGAAATTTTCCTTAAAGAAGATGCCGCTTTAACTGTGGCCGACAGCATTGCCACCTTTAAATTTGTGGTGCGCACCATTGCCCAGCGGCACGGCTTGCACGCCTCCTTTATGCCCCGCCCCCTGGCCCGTTACAACGGCTCGGGAATGCACTTGCACCAGTTTTTATGGCGGGACGGTGAAAATGCCTTTTACGATCCTGCGGGGGAGCACCAGCTGAGCGAGCTGGCCTACCGTTATATAGCCGGGTTGATTAGTCATGCCGGGGCCTTGACGGCCATTACCAATCCGCTGGTCAATAGTTACAAACGCCTTGTTCCCACGGATCTGGCTCCGGTCCTGGCGGCCTGGTCGGAGGAAAACCGCAGCACCATGATCCGCGTGCCGGCCCAGCGCCAGGAAGGCACCCGGATAGTTTTACGCAGCCCCGACCCCACTGCCAATCCCTACCTGGCCCTGGCTGCTTCCCTGGCCGCCGGGTTGGATGGCATCGAGCGTGGTCTGGTGCCCGGGGCACCCCTTTCGGAAAACCATGCCCCGGTACGGGAGCTGATTCGCCGCATCGGTTTGCCCCGCCATCTGGATGAAGCCCTGCGGGCCCTGGCCGGTGACCGGGTGATCCAGGACGCTCTGGGACAGGAGATTACCAAACGTTTCCTGGAAGCCAAGGAAGACGAATGGGAACGCTACCAGACCCAGGTGCACCAGTGGGAGCTGGATGAGTATTTAACTAACTTCTAGTTACGAAACACCCATGACGCTTTCAGCGTCACCAGCAGAAGATGAAAATGGGACAAATTATTATCAGTACTTTTTGTGAAAGAAACAATCCGGGATGTTCCCGGTGAAGGATAGATAAAAAAGGGGGGTGGTTGGCAAAGATTGAAGGGCAAAAGACTGGCTCGATAGAGAAAAGCGGCGGGTAAAAAAATTCCGGCTTGATGTTGACCACCAGGCCGGCAATAGAGAAGAAAACATTTTTAGAAAGAACCATTACCTTAATTTTACCGTGTTTTTTAGGAGGATGGAACCATGAGTTTTAGTAAAGGTATTAACGCCACTGCAGCTACTCTGACTCGACTGCGTACCGGTGAGAGTCAGTGCCCTTATAGCGGTATGTGCGTGACCTGTCTGGACGGTTGCCCCGGTCTCTGTGAAATAGGTAAATCTGCCGTACGGGGCAAGGAAGTGCTCTATCCCCAACCCTTTGGTAAAACCACTTCTGCTTCCCAGAAGGATTACCCGGTGGATTACTCCCACTTCAACATTCTCGGTACCGCCGTCGGTGCACACGGCATTGAAGCCGATCCCGATAAGGCTATTTTTCCGGCGGTGAACCTGGAAACTGCGGTTGGGGCCAGTGGTGACTTAAAACTGAGCCTGCCCATTGTGATTGCTGCCATGGGTTCCACCAATGTGGCAGCCAATAACTGGGATCACTTGGCTGCCGGGGCTGCTGTATCCGGGGTGGGCATTGTTATTGGTGAAAACGTATGCGCCATGGACCCCGATGTGGAAATAAAGGACGGGCGGGTTGTTCATTCCCCCAACCTTTCCAGGCGGGTGAAGGACTTCCAGGAATGGTACAGCGGCAGGGGATTTATTGCCGTGCAGGCCAATGTGGAGGATACCAAACTGGGGGTTCAGGAGTACGCCATAGAAAAGCTGGGCGTGGAGGCCGTGGAACTCAAGTGGGGCCAGGGGGCCAAGGACATCGGCGGCGAGGTCAAGTTAAACACCCTGGAGCGGGCGCTGCAGCTTAAGAGCCGCGGGTATATTGTGCTGCCCGATCCCACGGATCCCAGGGTACAGGCTGCCTATCGCGCCGGGGCCTTTAGTGAGTTTGAGCGCCATTCCCGTATTGGCATGGTGGAATATGAATCCTTCATGGCCCGGGTGGAAGAACTGCGCAAAGCCGGGGCTAAATACGTCTTCTTAAAGACCGGGGCGTATCGTCCGGCCGATCTGGCGCGGGCAGTCAAGTATGCTTCCGATGCCAGGCTCGACCTGCTGACAGTTGATGGTGCCGGCGGCGGTACCGGCATGAGCCCCTGGCGGATGATGAATGAATGGGGCGTGCCCACCGTCTACCTGCAGGCGCTGCTGGTAAAATACCTGGATAAACTGGCAGCCAGGGGCGCCTATGTCCCGCCGGTGGCCATTGCCGGTGGCTTCACCCTGGAGGATCACATGTTCAAGGGATTGGCCATTGGTGCCCCCTATGTGAAAGCCATCGGTATGGCCCGCTCGGCCCTGTCCGCGGCCATGGTGGGTAAGACCGTCGGTGAAGCCGTTAAAGCGGGTAAAGTGCCCAATGAGTATAAGAAATACGGTGAAAGCCTTGAGCAGGTCTTCATTGCGGCGAGCGAGCTGAAGGAAAAACTGGGCGCCGAGGCCTTCGAAAAGCTGCCCGTGGGAGCCATTGGTGTCTACACCTACTTTGAGCGGCTGGCCCAGGGCCTGCGGCAGTTCATGTGCGGTGCCCGCAAGTTTGCTCTCGCTTATATCACCCGGGACGATGTGGCCGCCCTGACCAGGGAAGCTGCTGAAATTACCGGTATCAGGTACATCATGGATGTGGATGCCGAAGAGGTAGAAAAAATTTTAGGCTAACGCAAAAAAACTGTTGCCAACCGCAAGGGTACGCATTATAATAAAAACGAGCCAAAGGGGTATTCTATGGGTACAATGACGTGCCCTGCTAATGAACAGGCAACGATGCCCTCGACAGGTCGTGAGGCCTTGAAGAGGGCATTTTTCTTCCCGGGAAGGTGGTATTTTTCCAGTAGTCCTGAAACGCCCGGCGTATTGGTTACCAGGAACAGTTTGGGAGGAAAATCTCCATGGCGGAACAGAGAATAGTGCTGGTAGATAGCGATGCCACCTGGAGAAAGTCTATTAAAGCCATGCTCACCAAGCTGGGATACTGGGTGGTGGGTGAGGCATCAGATGGCCTTTCGGGCCTCAAGCTGGTGCGCAGCCGGCAGCCGGATCTGCTCATTATTGAGGCCGGGGTGCCGGGCATGGACGGGCTGGAAGTGGCACGCATTCTCCATGAGGATAAGCTGGCCCCAGTGGTGGTGCTGGTTAACTCCGTGAGCCCCGGCCTTTTAGATAAAGCCAAAGAAGCCCGGGTTTCGGCCCTGTTGACCAAACCGGTGGATGAAAGTACCCTGTTGTCCGCTGTGGAACTGGCCCTGGCCAATTATCAGGAAATTATCAGGCTGGAAAACCAGGTCCAGGAATTAAAGGAAGCCCTGGAGACCCGTAAGTTAGTTGAACGGGCGAAGGGAATCCTGATGGAGACACTGGGACTTACTGAAGCCGAGGCCTTCCGGCGTATGCAAAAGAGCAGCATGAACAAGCGTATTTCCATGCGCCAGGTTGCTGAGGCCATAATCCTGGCCCATAACTTGAAAAGTTAACCCGGTATAATGACGTACCGAAAAATGGGCAAAGGCGCCCTGTGTGGATTAAGAACGAATGCTGTTCTATCCCTGCAGGGCGCCTTTCCATTTTCGAAATTCTTTAAGAAGGTGGTTATTTATGGATGAGGCAATCAAACAAGAGGTTCTGACCAAAGCAAGGGAACTGGGTGTCAAGTTCATCCGCCTGCAGTTTACCGACATCCTCGGTGTGCTCAAAAATATGGCCATCACTGTGGAACAGCTGGAAAAGGCCCTGGACGGGGAGTTGATGTTTGACGGCTCTTCTATTCATGGATTTACCCGCATTGAAGAGTCAGATATGTATTTGCGTCCCGATCCCAAAACCTTTGCCGTATTTCCCTGGCGGCCCCGGGACGGTGCCGTGGCACGCCTCATGTGCGATGTCTATAATCCCGACGGCACCCCTTATGCCGGTTGCCCCCGCAACACTCTCAAGCGGGTGCTGGCCGAGGCGGCGGAAATGGGCTTTACCATGAATGTGGGACCTGAGCTGGAATTCTTCCTTTTCCAGGTGGATTCCGAGGGACGTCCCACCCTGCGCACCCACGATAAGGCCGGTTACTTCGACCTCAGCCCTGTGGATCTGGGGGAGAACGCCCGCCGGGCTATGGTGCTCACCCTGGAGGAGATGGGCTTTGAAATCGAAGCTTCCCACCACGAGGTGGCCCCCGGCCAGCATGAAATTGATTTTAAATATTCCGATGCCCTGGATTGTGCCGATAAAATTGTGACCTTCAAATTTGTGGTGCGGACGATTGCCCAGCGGCACGGGCTGCATGCCACCTTTATGCCCAAGCCGGTTTTCGGCATTAACGGCAGCGGCATGCACACCAACCAGTCCCTCTTCCGGGGCAACGAAAATGCTTTTTATGACCCTTTCGCCCCCGACGGGTTGAGCGATATTGCCCGCTACTACATCGGTGGTTTAATGAAACACGCCCGGGCTCTGGCGGCCGTGACCAACCCCACGGTGAACTCCTACAAGCGTCTGGTGCCCGGTTATGAAGCTCCGGTGTATATTGCCTGGTCGGGGCGTAACCGCAGCCCGCTCATCCGCATTCCGGCCAAGCGGGGCATGTCCACCCGCATTGAGCTGCGCAACCCCGACCCGTCCTGCAACCCCTACCTGGCCCTGGCGGTCTGCCTGGCGGCCGGCCTGGATGGGATTAAAAACCGCATTGAGCCGCCGCCTCCCTGTGATCGCAACATTTACGAGATGACCGCTGCCGAGCGGCGGGAACTGGGGATCGAGAGCCTGCCCGCCAGTCTGGAAGAAGCCCTGCAGGAGCTGGCCAGGGATGAAGTAATCCGGGGGGCCCTGGGTGAAGACATTTATACCAAATTTGTGGAGGCCAAACAAAAGGAATGGGAAAACTACCGCATCCAGGTTCACCCCTGGGAAATTGAAGAGTATTTAACCAAGTTTTAATAAGGTTTTGTTACCATCCTCCTAATAGCCCTGCCGGAGATATACCGGTAGGGTATTTTTTTCCAGGGCAAAAATTTGTCAAAAAGCCCTTTTCTTTTGAGGCATTTATGGTATATACTATAAACTAGCTTTGAAATAACGGTGTAAGAACATATTCGGGTACGATGTTGTATCCGGGAGGGGCAATGGGGCCCACATGTAGCAGGTGAATCATCGTCCTGCAGGTGTGGCCTTTTTTTCGTAAATAGCCCCGGTTTTTTGAAGGGAGAGGTGTAAGGGCCCGTGGCTCAGTTGACTAACGATGACGTAAGGCACCTGGCTAAAGAACTGGGAGTAAAATTTATCCGCCTGCAGTTTACCGATATTTTCGGAGTATTGAAAAATGTATCTATTACCGTGGAACAGCTGGATAAGGCTTTAAACGGGGAGCTTATGTTTGACGGTTCTTCCATTGAAGGTTTTGTCCGTATCGAAGAATCGGACATGTACTTGCGTCCCGACCCGGCCACCTTTGTGGTCTTTCCCTGGCGCCCCCGGGACGGGGCAGTGGCCCGGTTGATATGTGATATTTATAACGCCGATGGGACGCCCTTTACCGGCGATCCCCGTTACGTGCTCAAGCGTGTTATAGCCGAAGCCCGGGAGATGGGCTTTACCATGAACGTGGGGCCCGAGGCGGAGTTTTTCCTCTTCCACGTAGACAGTGACGGCCGTCCCACCACCATCACCCACGACCGGGCGGGTTATTTTGACCTGACGCCTGTGGATTTGGGTGAAGATGCCCGGCGGGACATGGTCCTCACCCTGGAGCAGATGGGTTTTGAAATTGAGGCTTCCCACCATGAGGTGGCTCCCGGGCAGCACGAAATTGATTTTAAGTATGCCGATGCCCTGGATACCGCCGACAAGGTGGTCACCTTTAAGTTTGTGGTGCGCACCATCGCCCAGAGACACGGGCTGCATGCCTCCTTCATGCCCAAGCCCATATTCGGCATTGCCGGTTCGGGCATGCACTTAAACCAGTCCCTTATGAAAAACGGGGAGAATGCCTTTTACGATCCCCAGGCACCCCTGCAGTTGAGCGATACGGCCCTGTATTACATTGGCGGCTTGATGAAGCACGCCCGGGCCATTGCCGCCATAACCAACCCGACGGTAAACTCGTATAAGCGCCTGGTTTCCGGTTATGAGGCACCGGTGTATATCGCCTGGTCCTCCCGCAACCGGAGCCCCCTCATCCGTATTCCGGCCAAGCGGGGCCAGTCCACCCGCATCGAGCTGCGCAGCCCGGACCCGTCCTGTAACCCCTATTTGGCCCTGGCAGTGTGCCTGGCGGCGGGGCTGGACGGCATTAAAAACCGCATTTTGCCTCCGCCACCCTGCGACTGCAACATTTATGAAATGAGTGCCAGGGAACGGGAGGAGCGGGGCATCGGCTGCCTGCCCGAGAGTTTGAAGGAAGCCCTGGATGAGCTGGAGCGCGATGAGGTAATCAAGGAAGCTCTCGGCCCCCACGTGTACAGCCGCTTCATGGAGGCCAAGCGTATCGAATGGGACCGTTACCGCGTGCAGGTACATCCCTGGGAGATTGAGGAGTACCTGACCAAGTATTAGGTAAATATTCAGTGAACCTGGCTGGATGCGGCCCGGCACTCACACAAAAACATGACCCTGTTCCTGGTGTGCAAGATTTAATTGGTACATCCGGTTTTAGGAAAACCCGGACGGTTTTAATGGACATTTACAATAAACTAAACCGGTACAACGGTGTGCCGGGTTAACGAGGGCAACGAGGCCCACGTGCAGGTCACCTTTCAAGGAGGAAAATGTCCATTTCCATCCCACAGGCCTGCCGTGGGCTTTTTTGTCTTTTTTACAACTTTAGTCTAGTCTATCGGGGAAGGAGTGACAGAAATGCCTCGAGTTGCGGTCAAGCCGGAAGTCTGTATTGGTTGCCACCTGTGTGAGGTCTGGTGCGTGGTGGCACATTCACGCAGTAAAAACATTATCAAAGCATTTCTCCATGAAACACCACGGCCGGTACCCCGGGTGGTGGTGGAAGAAAACCTGCCCTTTACCCTCCCCGTACATTGCCGGCACTGTACCGAACCGTCCTGCGTGGAGGCATGCATCAGCGGGGCACTGTACAGGGACCCCCTCACAGGCCGGGTGGAACACGATGCCGGCCGCTGTGTAGGCTGCTACAGCTGCGTTATGGCCTGTCCCTACGGGGCAGTGGTCATTGATGAAGTCAACCGCAAAGTAGCCAGGTGCGATCTGTGTAAGGAAATGGGAGAGCCGGCCTGCGTGAAGCAGTGTCCCAACCGGGCACTGGTTTATCAGGATTCGTTCACCAGTTAGGCAAGGGGGAAGCTTATGGAGAGGTTTGATTATCTGATCATTGGCAACTCGGTGGGTGCGGTGGGTTGCATTGAAACCCTGCGTTCATTCGATAAAGGCAGTTCCATAGCTGTTATCGGGGAAGAACCACACCATGTCTATTCCCGGGCCCTGCTGCCCTATTACCTGGATAATGAAGTGTCCGTGGAGAAAATGCTCTACCGCCCGGTGGATTTCTATGAGCGTCTGGGAGTTACCCCTGTGCTCGGCCGGCGGGCGGTGGGCCTGGATACGGCCGGACATGTGGTAAAACTGGATGACGGCCGGACCATCTCCTATGGAAAACTGCTGCTGGCCACCGGTGGGCGGCCCATTGTACCCCCCATACCGGGACTGGATACGGAAAAGGAGAACATCTGTAACTTTGTGGCGTTGCAGGACCTGCAGCGCATCAGCCGGTTGCTCCCCTCGGCCAGGCGGGTGGTGGTGCTCGGTGGGGGGATCATCGGCCTTATGGCTGCCGAGGCACTGCATAAAAAGGGTCTGGAGGTCGGCGTGGTGGAACTGGCTCCCCGGGTGCTGGCGCCGGTGGTGGATGAGTTTACCTCCCGGCTGATTGAGGAGGCCTTCCGCCGGTCCGGCGTGGCCATATATACCGGAACCACCTTTAAAGAAGTCCAGGGCGGGGAGCGGGCCACCGGAGTGGTGCTCACCGACGGTACTTCCCTCCCCTGCGACCTGCTGGTGGTGGCCGTAGGTGTGGTCCCCCGGGTGGACCTGGCCAGGCAAGCCGGGCTGGCCGTGAACCGGGGTATTCTGGTGAATCAACAGATGGAGACATCCGCTGCCGGTGTTTATGCCTGTGGAGACTGTGCCGAAGTTTACGACTTCCTGATGGGTAACCGGCGCGTGCTCCCCCTGTGGCCCAATGCCTACGCCGGCGGCCGGGTGGCCGCGTACAACATGCTGGGTATGAAGCGGGAATATGACCGGGCCACCTCCATGAATGCCATGCACTTTTTTGACCTGAACATTATCACGGCTGGTCTCAACACGGCAGGTGAAAAGGATGGCTTTGAGGTTATCAGCCGTTTTGATGCCGGCTCCCGCAGCTACCGGAGATTTGTGTTGAAGGACGACCGCATTCACGGGTTTACCCTGGTGACCGGGATTGCCCGGGCGGGTATCTTCCTTCACCTGATGCGCCGGGGTTGTGCCGTTACTTCCTTTAAAGAGAAGCTCCTGGAGGAGGAATTCGGTTACCTGACCATTCCGGAAGGCCTGAGACGGGAGCTACTGATCGATGAAGGAGTGATGAACGAACATGCAGCCGCAAATCAGTGAGCGTTACCTGCCTGAAAAAGATTCCCAGGCTTGCGGTTTGTTTGGAGTAATGAACACGGCAGGGGAAAGGTTTGGCGGGGAAATGGCCATAAACGCCATGGTGAACATGAAGGTGCGGGGTAACGGCCTGGGCGGCGGTTTTGCCATTTACGGGCTTTACCCGGAGTACAGGGATTACTACGCCCTGCACATCATGTTTGAGCGTCACCAACTGGGGGCCAAGGAAATAGTGGATGAATTTCTGGCCGACCATTTCCACGTGGTCTATGATGAAGAAATCCCCACCAATAAAAAGGCCACGGTACTGAACCCGCCGGTGGTATGGCGTTATTTCGTATCTCCCCGCCAGCACCTGGAAGAAGGAAATAACCTGTCAGATGACGAGTTCGTGGTGGAAAAAGTGATGCACATCAACACCCGGATCGATGGTGCTTACGTCTTTTCTTCCGGGAAGGACATGGGCGTTTTTAAAGGGGTGGGTTTCCCCGAGGAGATTGCCGATTACTTCATGCTTGACCGGTTGTACAAAGGATACATCTGGACCGCCCACAGCCGTTTCCCCACCAATACGCCCGGATGGTGGGGCGGGGCACACCCTTTTTCCATCCTGGACTGGACGGTGGTGCATAACGGTGAGATCTCTTCCTACGGCACCAACCGGCGCTATCTGGAAATGTTTGGCTACTATTGTACCCTTTATACGGATACGGAAGTGATGGCCTATGCCGTGGACCTGCTCATGCGCCGGCAGGGCCTGCCCATAGAGGTGGTGTCCAGGATCTTCGCCGCCCCCATGTGGGACATCATTGAGCATATGGAACCGGAACGCCGGGAGCTTTATAAGACCCTGCGCATGGCCTACGCCCCTCTGTTGATGAACGGCCCCTTTACGGTTATCGTCGCCCATCATAACGAAATGTTCGGCCTGACCGACCGCATCAGGCTGCGGCCGATTACAGCTGCCGCTGCAGGAGACTTTGTCTTTCTTTCCTCTGAAGAAGCGTCCATCCGGGCGGTGGCTCCCCGGCTGGACCTGGCCTGGACGCCGCCGGGGGGCGAGCCGGTAGTGGCCCGGCTGCATACTAAAGACCATCTGGCCAGCCTGGCCCGTGCAGTGTAACATTCATCCCGGATGTAACCAGCAAGAATTGTTCAGTGAAGCCGCTGCCACCGGCACGGTGCCGCCCAGCACTCACTGGAAATACCAGGTCTTCATAAAATTAGAGGTACCAATTTGAACCTGAAATATCAGGAGCAGAGCCATATTGTGGTGAGTGCTGGGCAGCACCATAGCAGGGTCACTGAACAATTACCTGACAAGATCACACATAATGAGGGTGAGATAACATGTTTTCCCATCTGTTACCCGAGTTTCTGGTTGAACGCCGCAGTGACCGGTGTATAAAATGCCGGGTCTGTGAGCGGCAGTGTCCCAACGGGGTTCACCATTACGATACAGAACTGGACCTCATGTTCAGCGATGAAAGTCCGTGTGTGGGGTGCCAGCGTTGTGTGGTGTTCTGCCCCACCAACGCCCTTTCTGTATACCCGCACCCGACGACCTATCGTCCCAATGCCAGCTGGACCAGGGAGAAGCTGCAGGATTTAAAGAAACAGGCCGAGACCGGAGGGGTTATTCTGACCGGCAGCGGCAATGACAAGCCCTACCGGATTTACTGGGACCACCTGGTCCTGAATGCCTCCCAGGTAACCAACCCTTCCATTGACCCGCTGCGGGAGCCCATGGAACTGCGTACTTACCTGGGGCGCAAGCCGGATACCCTGGAAGTGGAAGTGTGTGGGGACAAAGTGTCCATTACATCCCGGCTTTCGCCCAATGTGCCCGTGGAAACGCCCATTCTTTTCTCGGCCATGTCTTACGGGGCCATCAGCTATCAGGCCTTTGTGTCCCTGGCCATGGCCGCTAAAGAGTTCGGCACCCTCTTCAATACGGGTGAAGGCGGTCTGCCCCGGGAAATGCGGGAAAAGTTCGGCCAAAATGCCGTCGTGCAGTGTGCCAGCGGGCGCTTTGGGGTGGACCCGGAGTATTTAAACTCGGCGGCGGTGGTGGAAATCAAGATCGGTCAGGGGGCCAAGCCGGGTATTGGCGGTCACCTGCCGGGAGAAAAGGTGGCGGCCAACATTGCCCTGACCAGGATGATCCCCGAGGGTACCGATGCTCTCTCCCCGGCGCCGCAGCATGACATTTATTCCATTGAAGACCTGTCCATGCTCATCTATGCCTTGAAGGAGGCCACCAACTACGAAAAGCCAGTTTCCGTCAAGATTGCGGCGGTGCACAACGTGGCGGCCATTGCCTCCGGCATAGTCAGGGCCGGAGCAGATATCGTGGCCATTGACGGCCTGCGGGGCGGTACCGGTGCCGCGCCCAAAGCCATCCGGGATAACGTGGGTATTCCCATCGAGCTGGCCTTAGCGGCAGTGGACCGGCGGCTGCGGGAAGAGGGCATCAGGCACAAGTGCTCCATCATCGCGGCCAGCGGTATCCGCTGCAGTGCAGACGTGGTCAAAGCCATTGCCCTGGGGGCGGACGCGGTGTACATCGGCTCGGCGGCACTGGTGGCCATGGGCTGCACCCTGTGTCAGAAATGCTATACCGGCAAATGTGCCTGGGGTATCTGCACCCAGGATCCCTACCTTACCCGCCGCCTGAACCCGGAAATCGCCAGCCAGCGGCTGGTCAACCTGCTGCGGGGCTGGAGCCATGAGATCAAGGAAATGCTGGGCGGCATGGGCATTAACGCCATTGAAAGCCTGCGGGGCAACCGGGAACACCTGCGCGGGGTGGGCCTGGAGGGCTGGGAACTGGACGTGCTGGGAGTAAAAGGAGCGGGGGAGTGAGAACATGGCGGTAAGCTGTGCCCGATATGGGCTGCGGGAAATGTTTTTGGGTGGTGTTAGATCCCTTGATGAACTGAGGAGCCGCCTTTCAATAGATGGACAGGAGGCGGAAATAGACGCCCGGGATCTTGTGCACAAGGAAATAAATGATCTGGTCCGGGAAGCGGCCCTTGCCGGCGCCCGCAAGATCACCCTGCTGAACGTTTGCGGCCAGCGTTACATCGGGACGCGGCTCTTCCTCCCACAGCAGGACGGCAAAATAGAAATTCATGTTTATTCCACTCCGGGCAACGACCTGGGAGCTTTCCTGGCCGGGCACCGCATTGTGGTGCACGGCAACGCCCAGGACGGGGTGGGCAATACCATGGATGACGGCGAGATCGTGGTTCACGGGCGGGCAGGGGATATCGTGGCCATGGCCATGCGCGGGGGCAGGATTTTTATCCGGGACAGCGTCGGTTACCGGGCGGCCATTCATATGAAGGAGTATACCGGCAAGGTGCCGGTACTGGTAATCGGCGGGACAGCCCAGGATTTCTTTGGCGAGTACATGGCCGGGGGTATTGTGATCCTGCTGGGCTTAAACCTCAAGCCGGGTGAGCGCCACCATGCCCACTACATCGGTACGGGCATGCACGGCGGGGTGATTTACCTGCGGGGAGAGGTTGCCCCCCACCAGCTGGGCAAGGAAGTGGGCGTGCTGGAGCTGGATGACAAGGACCGCCGGCTTTTACACCAGTACGTTGGTGAATTTGCCCGGCACTTTAACCTCAATGCGGAAAGCATTCTGGATGGCCGTTTTGTCAAACTGATGCCGGTATCCAAAAGACCTTACGGCAGGATTTACGCCTATTAGACCACAGAAGATAAATGGCCGCCGTTTTGCACGAAGCGAGCGACCTTGAGCCGAGCAGGTGCCAAACTTGGCGAGACCGAGGGCGGAGGCGGGGCCGAGGGCATGGATGCCCGAGGCCGGCCCCTGAGGCATGGATGCCGAATGGGCCGGGAACCCCGCCGGAGCCCGAGGTCGAGCACTAGTTTGGCCTGCGAGGCGAACGGAGCGAGCGCGTGCAAACGGCGGCAATTACTATTTTCAGGGTAGAGATACCTACTGGATCTTGACCACGGACTCTTGCGTTAATCCGATATTCAATGTGCGGGTTTTATGTTAAAATAAACGTATCTCAGAAAGAACGGGGGGATAGGCGTGAAACATACCTTGGCGGTGCTGGTGCTGAACAAGCCGGGGGTGCTGGCCCGGATTTCGGGTCTTCTGAGCAGAAGAGTATTCAATATAGAGAGTATTGCAGCCGGATATACAGAGGAGCCGGACATAACACGCATTACCATCGTGGTTAACGGCGACGACCGGGAACTGGATCAGGTGGTTAAGCAACTGTCCAAACTGGTGGACGTAATCAAGATCCAGGAACTGCACAGCAGTGAATCCATTGAGCGGGAGCTGGCCCTGATCAAGGTAAAGGCGGATGCGGCCCGGCGCTCCGATATTGTCGACATTGTTGAAATCTTCCGGGCGAACATTGTGGATGTCAACCGGGAAACGATGGTCATTGAATTAACCGGTGATGAAGAGAAGATAAATGCCCTTTGCGCGGTGCTGGAGGACCACGGTATTGTGGAAATGGTGCGTACGGGCAAGATTGCCCTCTGCCGGGGGCCGGGAGCAGCCAAGTATTATCAGGAACAGTAAATTATACCCCTTAGCAGGTAAGTATTGACAAAAGCTGCGTCCGGGTGTATATAATTATGTTACACTGGTAATTTTGCTGTCGAGTTTAAGGAGGTATGGCTGGTGGCTCAGGTAAAAAGAATTATGATTAGCCTTCCCGACAACCTCCTGGCCGAAGTGGACGGGATTGTGGCTGCGGAGAGACTTAACCGGAGCGAACTGATCCGGGAGGCCATGCGCTTTTATATTGCCGAACGCAAGCGCCGGCAACTGCGGGAGCAGTTGAAGAAAGGGTACCAGGAAATGGCCCAGATCAACCGGGAGTTGGCCGCGGAGCATTTCCGGCTGGAGGCAGAAGCGGCGGGGCAACATGAAGTGGCGGAGGTCAAGTAAATCAATGCAGGTTCGTCGTGGCGACATCTTTTATGCCGACCTCAGCCCGGTTGTGGGTTCGGAGCAGGGTGGTACCCGCCCTGTGTTAATCCTGCAAAATGATATTGGCAACCAGTACAGTCCTACCACCATTGTGGCGGCCATTACTTCTAAGATTGCCAAGGCCAAGCTTCCCACCCATGTGGAAATGCCGGCAGGACCGGGCGGACTGGAGAAGGATTCGGTCATCCTGCTGGAGCAGATTCGCACCATTGACAAGAGCCGCCTGATGGAAAAGGTTACCTCCTTAAGCCGCGAGACCATGCTCAAAGTAAACCATGCCGTGGAAATTAGCCTGGGCCTGGTGGACATCTAGAGCGCCTGAACAAGGTGCTTTTTCTTTTGTCGGGGGTGTTTTCCATGCTGCCGGTAATTGGCATTACCTGCGCCTGGGACGAAGATGGTACGCGTTTTTTTTTAAGCCGGTTTTATACAGAGGCGGTGGAGGCAGCCGGTGGGTTGCCGGTATTGCTTCCGTACACCAGAAGGGATGCCGGTATGAATTTATGGCCGGATATTTTAGACGGATTGATCCTCTCGGGTGGTGGTGATGTGGACCCCGTCCATTTTGGGGAAGAACCCTTGCCGAATTGCGGGGAAATAACTCCCCAGCGGGACGCCTTTGAGCTGGTCCTGGTCCGCCGGGCCCTGTCTCTGGGCCTGCCCGTCCTGGGCATCTGCCGGGGAGCACAGGTATTGAACATTGCCGCGGGTGGGGACATTTATCAGGATATCGTTACTCAGGTGGCGGGTTGTTTAAAGCATCGCCAGCAGGCCCCCCGCTGGTCTGCCACCCACGGGATAATGGTGGAGGAGGGTACCCGCCTGGCCCGCATCCTAGGTACCCGGGCCATGCGGGTGAACAGCTTTCACCATCAGGCCGTACGGCAGCCTGCTCCCGGTTTTATTGTTTCTGCCCGGTGCGTGGATGGTATTATTGAAGCCATAGAAAGCACCGGTCCGGGCTTTGCCCTGGGAGTGCAATGGCATCCCGAAACCATGTGGGAGCGGGACAGTCGCTTTCTGGGTCTTTTTGCCGCCCTGGTGGAAGCTGCCTGGAAGTATAAAGTAATGAGGAAAGAGGAGATGAACAGATTATGCTGGCCATAACCGGTGGGAAAGTGATGACCATGGCCGGGCAGGTGTACGACCCCGGCATGGTGCTTGTTGAACGGGGCAAAATTGTGGCCGTAGGCCCTTTAAAGAGGGTTCCGGCAGGGGTCGAGGTGGATGATGCCAGCGGCCTGGTGGTGATGCCCGGGTTTATTGATGCTCACTGCCATGTGGGCATTGCCGAGGAAATCTACCGGGAGGAGGGGGATGATACCAATGAATATACCGATCCGGTGACCCCTCACCTGCGGGCCATTGATGCCGTCAACCCGCTGGACCTGGGCTTTGAAGATGCCCGGGCGGGCGGAGTGACTACGGTGGTTGTCGGGCCCGGCAGTGCCAATATCATCGGTGGGGAGATGGTGGCCCTTAAAACCTCCGGCCAGGTGGTCGACCGGATGGTGGTCCTGGCTCCGGCGGGCATGAAGGCCGCCCTGGGCGAGAATCCCAAACGCACTTACGGGCGGGAGAAAAAAATGCCCGCCACCCGTATGGCTTCAGCGGCCCTTTTAAGGGAGGCGCTGGCTAAAGCCCAGGATTACCGGCGTAAGCTGGAAGCTGCCGCTGCCGGACGGGGTGAAAATCCCGGCCGGGATCTGAAAATGGAATCTTTATTGCCTGTGCTACGGCGGGAAATTCCTTTAAGGGTCCATGCCCACCGGGCTGATGACATCATGACCGCCCTGCGTATTGCCCGGGAATTTAACGTTTTGCTGGTGGTGGAGCACTGCACCGAAGGTTATCTGGTAGCCCGGGAATTGGCGGCCCAGGGGGTGACGGCCGTGGTGGGGCCGGTAATTACCAACCGGGCCAAGGTAGAATTAAAAGGAATTTCCCTGGAAACTCCCCGGGTCCTGGCCGAGGCAGGAGTTACTTTTGCCATTATGACTGATCATCCGGTGGTGCCGATTCAGTATTTAGCGCTGTCCGCAGCCCTGACCGTCCGGGGTGGATTGCCGGAGGAAAAAGCCCTGCGGGCCATTACCCTGGATGCGGCCAGGATACTGGGCCTGGAGAACCGGCTGGGCAGCCTGGAACCGGGTAAGGATGCCGATATCATCGTGCTCAGCGGGCACCCCTTCGATCCCCGCACCCGGGTGATCAAAACATATATTGATGGATGCCTGGTCTACAGGAGTTGAGTTTCACCGGCGTAATTCGACGGTATGTTGAAAAATTAAGAATAGTGTGTCTACCAAGCCTGATTTAATTTTTTCTTGAAATTCATGAATTACGCGGCAGGATTAATTTCATTGGTGTCGAAAGTATAACCCGGACCAGACGGAAAGATTAAACTTCAATGTCAATTCATGTCATATCATGTCGGAGGTGCAATGGGTGACCAGAGAAACTCTTGATGTTCTGGTAGTCGATGACCAGCCTGGTGTCCGTTACCTGCTGGATATACTGATCAGGGAAGTGGGCCACCGGGTACACACTGCGGAGAACGGGCTGGTGGCCATTGAAAAGGTCCGCCAGATCCGCCCTCAGATCATTTTCATGGATGTACGGATGCCTTTGATGGATGGCCTGGAGGCCCTCCGGCGCATTAGAAGGATAGCCCCGGAAACCGTGGTCATAATCATGACCGCCTATATTTCCGAGCAGACCGTGGAGCAGGCACTGAAAAACGGGGCTCTTTGCTGCCTGACCAAACCCTTTGACATTGAAAAGGTCAAGGCATTGATCGAGGAACTGTCCTGGCAACACAAACAGAACTATTTTGGGGGCGAAAGCTATGTAATTTAAAATTTAAAGCAGGATAATTTTTTTTAACCACGAATAATTATACAATGTACAATTCAAAAAAACTGTGAATACCCATGGGGGTGCCCGGTACTCACATCGCATCCGCTTTTACTATCAATAATGCGGGTGATTTGATGGCGGGGCGGTGCCGGGCTGAGAAAAGCGTTTAATGCTTTACCCTTTGAACCTGATCTGGATCATACCAGCGTAGGGAAATGGGTGACCGGCAGAGTGACTATACCCATCTCCTTATCAGGTGGATGGGTATTTTTTATGGGGGTGGTACTGTGGGAGATTGTTACCGGGTTCTGGATGCCAATTTTAACCGTGCCCGGGAAGGATTACGGGTGGTGGAGGAAGTAGCCCGCTTTATTCTTGATGATGCCGGGTTGACCATGCGCATAAGGGATATGCGGCACCGCCTGGGTATATTGCAGGAAAGTTTTCCCGAACGGGGAACGGTTCTGGTCAGGGCCCGGGATGTGCCGGGTGACGTGGCCGCCCCCGCTCCCCCGGCTGCGGGAGAGGAAAAGACCAATCTTGTACAGCTGGTAATGGCCAACTTTAAACGGGTGCAGGAAGCTACCCGGGTGCTGGAGGAGTATGCCCGTCTTTTTCCGGTAAATGCTCCTTTTAAGGAGATCCGTTATACTGCTTATGTGGTGGAACAGGAAATGGTGACGCGGTTGGTGCAGCTGGATGCGGGGGCAGCCCCCTCTGATAAATTTGCAGGCCGCAATGTGGATTACAGCCTTTACGTAATTACGGGGGATAAGTTCAGCCGGGGCCGGCCGGTGCTGGAGGTGGCCCGGGCAGCCATTGCCGGGGGAGCAACGGTTTTGCAGCTGCGGGAAAAGGCCTTTACGGCCCGCCAGCTGGTGGATGTTGGACACCAGCTGCGTCGTTTAACCCGGGAGGAGGGAGTAACCTTTATTATCAACGACCGGGTGGACATAGCCCTGGCGGTGGAGGCCGACGGTGTACACTTAGGCCAGGATGATCTGCCCATCGGTATGGCCCGGCGCATTCTCGGCCCCGGCAAAATTATCGGCATCTCAACCCACAGTGTGGAACAGGCCCTGGAGGCCCAGCGGCAGGGCGCCGACTATATCGGTGTAGGTCCCGTCTTTGAAACTCATACCAAAGATGATGTCCAGGCCCCGGTGGGAGTGGACCTGGTGCGGCAGGTGGCGCCGGTGGTAAGCATACCCAAAGTGGCCATTGGGGGCATCAAGGCATACAACGTAGAAGAAGTGATTGCTGCCGGGGCTGACGGGGTGGCAGTGATCACGGCAGTGGTGGCAGCAGAAGATGTATCCGGCGCTGCCCGCGAACTGCGTTCCCGGATTGAAAAAGCAAGGAGGTATTCGTCATGACCCAACTTTTATCCGCCCGGGCGGGGGAAGTAACCGCGGCCATGCGCCGGGTAGCTGAAAAAGAAAAAGTACCGGTGGAAGAAATTTTAAAAAAGGTTGCCGCCGGTACGGTAGTTATTCCCGCCAATAAGAACCATGTTTGTCTGGATCCCTGCGGTATCGGGGAGGGACTGCGGACGAAGATCAATGCCAATCTGGGCACCTCGACCGCCTTTCCCAGCATTGAGGATGAATTGACTAAACTGGAAACCGCCTTAAAGGCCGGGGCCGATGCGGTTATGGATCTTTCTACCGGAGGCGACCTGGATGGCTGCCGCCGGGCGATCATTGCCAGGAGTCCCGTGCCGGTAGGGACCGTACCCATTTACCAGGCGGCAGTCGAGGCCCGGGAAAAGCGGGGAAGTATTGTGCAAATGACGGCCGACGACCTTTTTGCCGTGATTGAGAAGCAGGCTGCCGATGGGGTAGATTTCATTACCGTACACTGCGGGGTCACCCTGGAGGCCGTTGGCCGCCTGCAAAGACAGGGGCGTGTTACCGATATTGTCAGCCGGGGAGGTTCTTTCCTGGCCGGGTGGATGCTGCACAACGGCCGGGAGAACCCCCTTTACGAACAGTTTGACCGGCTGCTGGAAATATGCCTGCGGTATGACGTCACCTTAAGCCTGGGGGACGGCCTGCGGCCGGGATGCCTGGCCGATGCTACCGACCGGGCGCAGATCCAGGAATTAATTGTTCTGGGCGAACTGGTGGACCGGGCACGGGAAGCGGGTGTGCAGGCCATGGTGGAGGGGCCGGGACACGTCCCCCTGGATCAGGTGGCAGCCAATGTACAGGTCCAGAAGGCATTGTGTAAAGGGGCGCCCTTTTACGTCCTGGGTCCCCTGGTTACCGACGTTGCCCCCGGTTACGATCACATTACCGCTGCCATTGGGGGGGCAGTGGCCGCCATGGCCGGAGCAGATTTTCTATGTTATGTAACCCCTTCCGAGCATCTGGGGCTGCCTACCATAGATGATGTGAAGGAAGGGGTGGTGGCATCCCGTATTGCTGCCCACGCGGCGGATCTGGTCAAGGGTGTGCCGGGAGCCCGGGAATGGGATCTGGCTATGGCCCGGGCCCGCAAGGCCCTGGACTGGGAGGCGCAGATTAGTCTGGCCATTGACCCCGCAAAAGCCCGGCTTTACCGTCAGAAACGCAATCCTGCCGGGACTAAAGCCTGCACCATGTGCGGCGACTTCTGTGCCATGGAGATTGTGGCCAGGTACCTGGGCGCGGAAAGGGCGGAAGAGTGCTGAGGGGGATGGTAGAGCCTTGAAACTTAGCGATCTGGGCGAGTTCGGCCTCATAGACCGTTTATCCCGGGACTTGATCACCCGGCCGGCAGAGGTGGTGCAGGGCATAGGGGACGATGCCGCGGTTTTACACCTGGAAGGCCCCTGGTGGCTGTTGTTCACCACCGACATGCTGGTTGAAGGGGTCCACTTTTCGCTGGATTATGCCACCCCCGCCCAGGTAGGCATCAAGACTGTATCGGTTAATGTAAGCGATATTGCTGCCATGGGCGGCTGGCCCGTTCATGGCGTGGTTTCCCTGGGTCTACCCACCCGCCTGTCCGTGGAGGACGTAGACGAGCTTTATCAGGGTATCAGGCGGGCGGCAAAGGAGTACGGCCTGAATATTGTGGGTGGGGACACGGTGTTGAGCCCGGAGCGTCTGGTCATCAACCTGGCCCTGCTGGGGTTTGTGGAAAAAGGCCGGGCGGTCTACCGCAGCGGAGCCAGGGTGGGGGATTTGCTCTACGTAACTGGCAGTCTGGGCAAATCCGCAGCCGGGCTCTACCTGTGCCAGCATCCGGATTTAACCCTTGACCCCGGGGTAGCCGCTTTCCTGCGGCAGGTTCACCTGGAGCCCAGGGCGAGGTTGACTGCCGGGCGGATCTTGTCCTGTGCCGGGGTTACGGCCATGGATGACGTGAGCGATGGCCTGGCCGCGGAACTGCGGGAAATCTGCCGGGCCAGCGGTGTGGGCTGCCGGGTGCGGGCACAGGACATTCCAGTGGACTCCCGGGTGAAAACGGTTGCCGCCCTGGCCGGATGCGATCCCCTGGACTGGGCTTTTTGCGGGGGGGAGGATTTTGAACTGGTCTTTACCGCTCCTCCAGGGATGGCCCGGCATGTGGAGGAAAAGCTTGCGGCGGCGGGCGAAGACTGCCGGTGCATTGGTGAGATTACACCGGCGGAAAAGGGAATGGTTTTGGAACTGGCCGATGGCCGTTTGATCCCCCTGGAGGCCCGCGGCTACGATCACTTTGCCTCTTAGGCTAAGAATCCAAAGTGACGGTTTTACTGAGTTTTACTGAATATTTATCCCAGGACAGGTTCGTAAGTAAATGTTTAGTCAGCCGCTTTAGGCACGGCGTTGTCCCGCTCACTCATGTGCTCCGCGCCGACAGCACTACGGTTCGCTTCGGGCCGGCTCTGGCTCTCTGCGGATTGCCCGTTACTAGTTTTGCTTCGTTGTAGGCTTTGACACCAATGTGTCTCAAACTTTTTTCGGTTAGTTAATCTTGCGTCCTCGAGAGCCGAGCCGGCAGCCTCGCTTCACCGGGTGCTGTTACCGGCGCTCCGCAAAATCGTTCGCTCTGGACAACGCCGTGCCTTTCTAGTTATCGCGGTTTAACTGAATATTTGCGCTCACAAAGAGTTTTGCCCCGGCCCGCCCATCGGTTATAATACTGGCAGGCTTCTTTTTTGCGTGGTAGAATAAGAATCAGGTGGTTTCATGGCTTTGGTATGGCGAACCCGTTCTGCCGGGGAAACTGAAGAATTTGGCCGCCTCTTGGCCTCCGTTTTACTTCCGGGGGATGTCCTGTGCCTGCACGGTGATCTGGGTGCAGGGAAGACGGTGCTGGCCCGGGGCATCGCCCGTGGCCTGGGGATCACCGGGCCGGTGACCAGCCCCACTTTTACTTTAATTAACGAATACTCCGGGCGGTTGCCCCTTTACCATATGGATGTCTACCGTCTGGAGGGACCGGAGGACATGGCCGACCTGGGCTATGAAGAATACTTCTATGGTGAGGGAGTGACCCTGGTGGAGTGGGCGGAGCGGGTGGAAGAGGTTCTGCCTTCCGAGCGGCTGGATGTTTACCTGAAGGTGTCCCCCGCAGAACCTGAGTTGCGGGAAATTTCCTTAATCCCCCGGGGAAAACGCTATGAAGAACTGGTAAAGGAGCTGAGTGCCCTTGCTGGTGCTGGGCATTGAGGCCGCCACCCCGGTGGCAGCAGTGGCCGTGGTAGAGGGGGAAAGGGTGCTGGCCGAGCGGCTGGTTAACAACCAGCGCACCCACTCGGTGAACCTCCTGCCCATGATTAAAGCCGTGCTGGAAGACGCACAGGTTACCCGGGAGGATCTGGGCGGTATCGCTGTTTCCTCGGGCCCCGGTTCTTTTACCGGCCTGCGTATCGGTATGGCTACGGCCAAAACCCTGGCCCAGGTGTGGGGATTGCCCATTGTGGGCATCAGCACCCTGGATGCCCTGGCCCATCCTTTAACCGGCCAGGGCGGGTTAATTTGCCCCATTCTTAACGCTCGAAAAGACGAGGTCTATGCGGCGGTATATCGAACGATCGAGGGGAAACTGGAACGCCTGGAAGGCCCCATGGCAGTCCGGCCCGGGGAACTGGTGCGTCGTCTTGAACCCCTGGAACTCCCGGTTACCCTGTTGGGCGACGGGGTGCCCGTTTACGGTGAATTCTTTAAAAAACAACTGGGCAAGAGAGTTTTTTTTGCCCCGGGCAGTGCCATGTGGCCCCGGGGTGCCCCGGTGGCCGAACTGGGTTACCGGCGGCTGATGGCCGGGGAAGGTAAGGATCCCCTGGAACTGGTGCCCAATTACATCCGGTTATCCGAAGCGGAAGTGAAATGGCTTCAAAAACAAAAAGGGTAAGCCGGTGTGTGCCTATGGAACTGACTTTTGCCGAAATGTCCTGCGACCATCTGGATGAGGTACTGGCCATTGAGCAGGCCTCTTTCACCACTCCGTGGACCCGCCATGCTTTTACACATGAATTGTTGCAAAACGAGTTTGCCATATACATCGTCGTTCTGGCGGAGCAAAAGGTGGTCGGCTACGCCGGGATGTGGCTGGTTCTGGATGAGGCCCACGTGACCAATGTGGCCGTTCATCCCCAGTACCGCCGGCGCCATATCGGGCGGAAACTGATGCAGGAGCTGATGCGCCGGGCGGTCATGCTGGGAGCCAGCCGTATGACCCTTGAGGTACGCACTTCCAACCACGTGGCCCGGCACCTTTATGCATCCCTGGGTTTCGTGGAACGGGGCCGGCGCCGGGGATACTACACCGACACCAACGAGGACGCTGTGATTATGTGGAAGGACCCATTGATAGCGTGAAAGGGCAGGTGAGTTTCTGGTGAACCCTAACGTGCGCCTGCTGCTCCGCCTGGGCGGTCTTGGGCTGGCTCTGGTGGGGTTGCTGGCCAACTTACCCACGGGCTGGACCATTGGACTGGTGGGTGCCGGTCTGGCCGCTTTTCTACTGGCCGGGGGTGGCGGGTGAGGTTGCTAGTGGGGTTGGTCAACCCCTTAGTGCAGTGATATTAGTGAAAAAGAGCCTGGGTTTAAAGAATTAAGGTACGGGAATTTTGTAATCGCGAAAAATTCTGGACAGCGTATACCGGTTGTGCTATAATTTAGGCAATTGAATATAGTGGACGGGTGCTCCCTGCCGGAAAAGGCAGGGATAGAGGGAAGTCAGTGAAAATCTGACGCGGTGCCGCCACTGTGA
The DNA here is from genome assembly GCA_020725525.1 of Desulfovirgula sp. Lineage (GTDB taxonomy): Bacteria > Bacillota > Desulfotomaculia > Desulfotomaculales > Desulfovirgulaceae > Desulfofundulus. The sequence goes on along the minus strand of DYEX01000019.1, from coordinate 6,107 downwards.
ATGGGGAGCCCGCCACACAAAGCCACTGGCCCAGCACTCACTGACGAGTTGCTACATCCAATGGCACGCTCGTTCAGCAGTGAGAATGTAACAGCATGGTTTAACCGGTGTTGCTGGTGAGTGCCGGGCTGGGAAGGCGTGGTGGGGCAGTGATCCATGAGCCAGGAAACCTGCCCGTTCTTTTTCACCGTTTGTACCTACGGTCCATGGGGAGGTGAAAGAGGTTAGAGTATGGACGCTTTTACCCCTGCACCCGGACACGCAGGGGTTATTGGTTTTTTTTAAAAGTGTAGATTGCAGGAATAGGTGCTTTATCCCGAGGGATAAGGCTTAAAGGGTGATGTGGTCCACTGTCCGGGGAGCCCCTTCAACTTATTAAGGAAGCTCTGGGTGACTTGAGGGGGCCATGACCTGAGGGCAGCAGAGGGCATGCCTATTCCACTCCTCATTATCTGTACCGGGGGAGCGGTGGAGCATGTCCTTTTTGTGTTCACACGGTTACATTACCCCCCGGCACCAAGTCGGGGGGTTTTCTTTGTGCTGGTTGGGCGGGCCGTTTGCCGGGTGACCTTATTTCTTAAGGGAGGTCTTTTAATAATGAGGAAGAATACGGGGATCCTTTTATCCATTCTCTTTCTTCTTTTCCTGTTCTTTCCCCAGCAAAATGCCTGGGCCATGCACATAATGGAGGGGTTTCTTCCCTTAAAGTGGTGTCTTTTCTGGTATGCTCTGACCTTACCGTTTCTCGTTGCAGGTGTCCTGTCCATTCAAAAAGCCGTAAAGGTTGACCCTGGCGTGAAAATGCTCCTGGGGCTGGCTGGTGCCTTTGCCTTTGTCCTTTCGGCTTTGAAACTTCCTTCCGTTACCGGCAGCTGTTCTCATCCCACCGGCGTCGGGCTGGGGGCCATACTTTTCGGGCCGTGGGCCATGAGCGTATTGGGCTGCATCGTGCTGCTCTTTCAGGCAGTCCTGCTGGCTCACGGCGGCTTAACCACGCTGGGAGCCAACACCTTTTCCATGGCGGTGGTAGGCCCCCTGGCGGCCTATGTTCTTTTCCGGTTGGGTCAGAGGCTGGCCTTGCCCCGGTGGCTTTCGGTATTTTTGGCTGCCTTTTTAGGAGACCTGTTAACCTATGTTACCACATCCATACAATTGGCTCTGGCCTTTCCCGCTTCCCATGGCGGGGTGGTGGCAGCCATGGTCAAGTTCATGGGTATCTTTGCGGTAACCCAGGTGCCGCTGGCCATCAGCGAGGGGATTCTAACCATCATTGTTTTTAACTTCCTGGTTACTCACAACCGCCGTGAACTGGAACAATTACGAGTCTTGTCCCGGGAGGTATAATGATGAAAACTGGTGTGAAAAACCTGTTTTTGATTTTCATTGTCCTGGTGCTGGCTGTCTTTCCCCTGGTGGTGAATAAAAATGCTGAATTTGGGGGTGCCGACAGCCAGGCGGAGAAAATAATTGGAGAATTACACCCGGATTACCAGCCGTGGTTTGAATCCGTGTGGGAGCCTCCCAGCGGGGAGATCGAAAGCTTGCTTTTTGCCCTGCAGGCAGCACTGGGTGCCGGATTTATCGGCTATTTCATAGGATTCTACCGCGGACGGAGGGGGAACCACGTCAAGCAAAAGCAGTCCGGGGAGTTGTTATTAGAAGAGGAGAGAAATACTGGTGTTTAAAATTGACCAGTATGCATATACCAGCAAGCTGCGCCATGTTCATCCCGGAGAAAAATTTGCCTTTGCCATGCTTACCATGGGCATCTGCCTGGCGGCTTCAAGCATGCTGGTACCTGTTCTGGTCACCGGCCTGACGGCGGCGGCCATAATCCGGGGTGCTCGCATACCGGCCCGCTTTTACTTCAGACTTTTGTTGCTGCCCCTGGGTTTTCTGGTGGCCGGGCTGCTGGCCGTCACCCTGACCATTTCCCGGGAACCCGACCCGGCTGTGTACGGGCTCGTTATCTGGGGGATTACCCTGGGTGTAACCATACCGGGCCTTTATCATGCCGGCCTGCTCTTTACCAAATCCCTGGGGGCCGTTTCCTGCCTTTACTTTTTATCTCTAACCACCCCCATGGTGGAGATCATTTCTGTCCTGCGGCGGTTAAAGGTGCCTGCCTTATTAATTGAATTGATGGGCCTGGTCTACCGCTTTATCTTCGTAATCATGGAAACAGCCGGTAGCATGTACATTTCCCAGACCTCACGCTGTGGCTATGCCAGTCTGAAGACCTCCTATCGTTCCCTGGCTCAACTGGTATCCAACCTTTTTGTCAGGTCATGTTACCGCTCCCAGGCCCTTTTCACCGCCCTTTTGGCCAGGGGTTATACGGGAGAGATACGGATGTGGGAAGACCCCCGCCCGGTTTCCAGGAAAAATCTGGCCCTTATTGCCCTTGTAGATTTTATCCTGCTGGTTCTGGTTCTGGTGAGCTGGAGGTGGCCTGTTTGAAGGAATTTATTCTGGAAGCCCGTGATATTCATTTTGTTTATTCCGATGGTACGACCGCCCTGCGGGGAGCCACTATGGCCATTGAAAAAGGAAGGAAGGTGGCAGTGCTGGGTTCCAACGGGGCCGGGAAGACCACCATTTTCCTTCACTTTAACGGCATCCTGCGCCCGGGGCGGGGCCGGGTGTTATTTGCCGGCCGGGAGGTGCGGTACGATCACCGTTCGCTGATGCAGTTGCGCAAAAATGTGGGCATTGTTTTCCAGGACCCCGATACCCAGCTTTTCTCGGCCAGCGTGGTCCAGGAAATTTCTTTTGGCCCTTTAAATTTGGGGCTGCCCGAAAAGGAGGTGGCCCGCCGCGTGGAAAACGCCATGGCGGCCACGGAAATTGCCGACCTCAGGGACAGGCCCACCCACCTTTTAAGCTACGGCCAGAAAAAAAGGGTCTGCCTGGCCGGTGTTCTGGCCATGGAACCCAGTGTACTGATCTGCGATGAACCTACCGCCGGGCTGGACCCCGTACATGCTGTCCAGGTAATGAAACTATTTGACCGCATCAACCAGCAGGGTACTACCGTTATCCTGGCCACCCACGATGTGGACCTGGCCTATTCCTGGGCCGATTATGTATTTGTGATGAGCCGCGGCACCGTGGTGGGGGAAGGCTTGCCCGAAGAGGTTTTTCGCGATGAGCGGCTTTTGAAACAGAGTGATTTAACCCGCCCCTGGCTGGTGGAGATCCATGAGCAGCTGAGCCGCAGGGGATGGCTGACTGAGGGTTTACCCCTGCCCCGTACAAAAGAACAACTTTTTGATTACATTCAAAGGGCTTCCGGTTCAGGGAAACCTGCTTTAGTACATCTTTTCCCCCGGGAAAAAATGCGCCCGGAATGTGCATCATGCAGTGTGGGGAAAAAATAAAGGCCGGCCTTGACCTTGTAACATAGGCTAGAACCGGGTGGCTTACATACGCCCCAAAAAAGAATTTGGGGATAATTTTTTTCTGGAAGGGGGGAGAATAAGGGGGGAGGGGAAGCGGATGCCCGTAAATGATAAGCGCAAAATAGCAGTGGTGGGAGTGGGTGCGGTCGGGTCTGCCACCGCCTACGCGGTGATGATGAGCGGCCTGGTCAATGAGCTGGTACTGGTGGATATCAACCGGGAGCGGGCCGAGGGGGAGGCCATGGACCTGGCCCACGGTGCTTCGTTCATCAAACCCATTCGCATTTACGCCGGCGAATATGAGGACTGCCGCGATGCCGATATCGTCATCTTTTGCGCCGGGGTCAACCAGAAGCCCGGCGAAACGCGCCTGGACCTGGTGCAGCGGAATTTGGCCATCCTGAAGGATACCCTGCCCCGCCTCATGCCTGTGGCGGGGGACGGGGTACTTCTGATGGTGACCAATCCGGTGGATATCCTTACCTACGCGGCGTTGCGTTTGACCAACCTGCCTCCCAGCCGGGTAATCGGTTCCGGCACGGTCCTGGACAGCTCCCGTTTCCGCTATCTGCTCAGTGAATTCTGCCAGGTGGAACCCCGGAACATTCACGCCTATGTGGTAGGCGAACATGGAGATACGGAAGTACCCCTGTGGAGCCTGGCCAACATAGCCGGCATGCCGGTGCAGGAGTTCTGCTGCCGGCGTGGGGTGCCCTGCCTCAATCCCGGGGAAATCACCCGCCGGGTAAGGGAGGCGGCCTACGAGGTTATCGCCCGGAAGGGGGCCACCTTCTATGCCATTGGCCTGGCGGTGAAACGAATTTGCGAAAGCATTTTAAGGGATGAAAACTCCATCCTTACAGTATCCGGCCTGGCGGATGGCGAATACGGGATCAGTGACGTTTGCTTCAGCCTGCCTTCCATTGTGAGCCGGGCAGGCCGGGTGCGGGTATTGGCCGTGCCCCTGGCTCCCCAGGAAGAAGAAGCCTTACATCATTCCGCCCGGACGCTGAAATCAATTATAGCCCGGTTGGATTTGCCGTAAAGGGGGTAAAGATCTCCTCGTGCAGGCCGGCGTCGGCACAGACCCGGTTCATTACCGCAAAGAGACGGGTCGTCCTGACATTTTTCAGAGGGGTAAACATCTCAATTCATCCAAAGAAAATGTCGTGTATTTGAACATTACCAGCCCGTAGCCGGGTAATCATCAAAAATGCTTCCCGGCGGGAGCTGGTGGTCCCTCATTTAAGCGTGTTCCACCTCCCCTGCGTCGCTGGCTCCGCTGCCAATGCACCTGGTTACAAAGAGCTCGGCCAGATGGGGGTCGAACTGCCGGCCAGCTTCTTTTCTGATCTCTTCCAGGGCTTCCCTGTGTGTCTTGGCCCGGCGGTAGGGACGGTTTGTAGTCATGGCATCGAAGCTGTCAGCAATGGCAATAATGCGGGCGCCCAGGGGGATGGCTTCGCCGGCCAGGCCGTCGGGGTAGCCTTTCCCGTCGTAGCGCTCGTGGTGATGCCGGATCAGGGGCACCACCTCTTCCAGGGATTTGATCTGCTGCACAATTTCGGCTCCGATAACCGGGTGACACTGGCATAACTCCCTTTCTGCATCGCTTAATGGCCCGGGTTTGTTCAGAATTTCTTCCGGAATGTCTACTTTCCCCAGGTCGTGCAGAAAAGCGGCCACCTTGATTTTTTTCACCTCCTCCGGAGCCAGCCCTGCTGCCCGGGCCAGGGCGGTGGCATAATGGGCTACCTTTTCAGAATGGCCGTAGGTGTAGCGGTCCTTGTTGTTGACCATGACCAGGAGACCCCCGATGCTGTACAGCACGTCCCGCTCACCCGGCCAGTCCAGTTCCAGTTCTTTAAAGGCCGAAAACCAGACTTCCACCCTGTTTTTGGCATTGCGCTTGGCGTTGTACATTGCTTCGTCGGCCTGCCTGATCAGTTCGGCGGCGCTGGAGGCATCATCAGGGAAACAGGACACCCCGACCGAGACGGTGATCCTGCCGCCGGGCATAAGCTCCCGGTAGGGAAAGGGGTAGCCCGCGATGGCCCGGCGCAGGCGTTCTCCCACTTCCACTGCCACCGCCTGGTCCGCGCCGGGCAGGATTACGGCAAACTCGTCCCCGCCGTAGCGCCCTACAATGTCCGCCTGGCGCACATTCTTTTCCAGCAGGCGGGCCAGTTGCCTGAGCAGTTCGTCTCCCGCCAGATGGCCGAACTGGTCGTTGTAGCTTTTGAAGTTGTCCACGTCCATCATTAAATAGGCCAGTTTCCCGCCCTGTTCGCCTGCCCGGGCCACTTCGCGGTCCAGCACCTGTTTGAGGTAAGAGTGATTGTAGAGCATGGTCAGGCTGTCCCGTACAGCCAGCCCCCGCAGTTTCTCTTCCACCACCTTGCGCTCGGTGATATCCCTGGTAATGAGCATAATGCCGTGCCGCCTGCCCCTTTCATCGCGCAGCTGCAGGCAATCGGTAAGCAGGGCATAGTGCCACCCATCGGTGCTGGTATAGCTTTGCTCCACATTGCAGATATCCTCACCGGCAGTCAGGGCGGCGGCCACCGGATAGCTGAAGGCCACCTCGCCCGGCCGCTGCCGGCCGGTAAAAACAGTCTCAAAAGGCAGCCCCGCCACTGCTCTGCCATTTAAACCGAAAATTTCCTCCGCCGCCCGGTTAATCAGGTAAATACGGCCGTCACGGTG
>DYEX01000144.1 GCA_020725525.1 Desulfovirgula sp. | reverse complement strand
GTTGCAAAATCCTCCCGGCGGGTGGTGAGGTGCTGGCGGCGGTTGCCTCGAGGTGATCGACCGGGCGTTCCGGCGATTCGAGGCGCAGGCTGGCGGCGCGAATGGTGCCATCCCCTGGTAGCTGGCGGGCTCTAGCTACCATCATGGCAACCAACCGCCGGAGACACCCAATGCCATTTCGGTGGGTATCATTTTGGGTATCACTGCTTTCCAGAAAAAAAGCCTTTTTGGCCATGGAAGCGCTTTTCGCGACCACTCTTCGGTAGACGCCACCTCCATGGCGACCAGATCTTAGAAAGTCCTAAAAAATCCCGAAGACCCGCTGCTGAAGCGGGTCTTCTGGCTTAAGGCCTCCCGTCATCACCCAGATCGGACAGCCCCAACCATGCCAAACATAAACATCAGCATAGGTATCAGGACGACTTTCCAAAGACACCGTGATACCTAATACGTTCAAAACTTCCTCTGCCGAAGCGGTTTTCCCTCCTCCACTGGAGTCCTGGCCGGGGCGATAGCAAACCGCGAGGAAAAAGTTGCAACTCGAGGTCATACTGCAGCATACTTCCCTTTTGGAAGTCTTTCGTCGACCGGGAACGGTCATTCACCTAACCGTACAGGAGGGAGAAATGAGTCCGTTGACACGCATGCGCTGGTTGATGATGGGGTTGGTCGTGGTGCAGGCCCTCGTTCTGGCGGGCCTCGGGTATGCCCAGGTGTCTGATTCGTCTGACTTCAAATTCCCTGATCCGAATGACACCGAGGCCATTACTCGCCTGCCGTTCAACAAGCACATCGAGTATCTTCGCATTCTCAAGGCACGAAAGGACTGGGAGGCCCTCGAACAAGCCTGTTACATCTACCTGAAATACCACCATCCCGATTCGATTCCTTCGCCGGGTTATCCAACATTCCAACCAGAAGAAAAATACCGCTATTACCTTGAAGCGTTTGCGCTGAAGGCCGAAGCCCAGGCGAATCAAGGCAAATACCTCGAGGCGGCGCAAACCGTGCGCGATCAGCACGCCTATCGACCTGATCCAAAGAACGTCGAGCGCACCCTCGAGTATCACCGCCTGC
>DYEX01000143.1 GCA_020725525.1 Desulfovirgula sp. | reverse complement strand
GAAGGCTATTTCCGCCTCCACACAGCTCTGCACAATTTGTTTCTCCGGATCCTGAAAGACCATGCCCACTTCCCGGGCCAGTTTGCGGCGGTCCAGCGTCCGGATCTCTCTACCCCTGAAGAAAACCTTGCCCCCGATACGACCCCCGTAAAAGTCGGGGATCAGGCCCGCCAGCACCCTGGCCAGGGTGGATTTGCCCGAACCGGAACCGCCCGTAACAAGGAGAAACTCTCCTTCCCGGATTTCCAGGCTAATATTTTTCAGGGCAGGCTTTTCCGTTCCGGGATAGTAATAGGTCAGATTTTCGACTTTAAAAAGCGGCAATGCTTCCACCCCTCGCTCAATAGAAGCGGCACAGACAGGTAAAACAGCACAATAAACAGGACCACCAGAGTCGCGCCGTCTTTAATAAGAAAGTCCGCCTCCGGATAAAAGGTATAGCGGCCGTAGCCGTAACGCAACCCCCATACTGCCGCCAGCAGAGCCAGCACGCTGCCGCTGAGACAGAAGAGATCCCGGGGTCTTAAGATATTCCGGCTGTACACGGAACGCCTGCCGCTGCCAAAGGCCCTGGCCTGCATGGACTCGGCAATCTCCATGGCACCCTCCAGGGAGGATAAAAGCAGCACGTTATATAAGCCGGAGTATTTCCTTGCCCGCTGCCACAGGCTGCCCGTGTCAAAGTCGACGCCCCGCAGCTGCTGCACTTCCCTGATCCTCTGCAGGTCCCTCACCATGGCGGGAAACAGCCGCGTGGCCAGGGTTATCACCAGGACTGATTTACCGGCCACTCCGGAAAAAAGATTCAACACCCTGTCCGGGTTGATCATCAGGTTATAAAGGCAAAAAATGCTGATGATGACCAGAAGCCTTAAACTGGAAACGGCGCCGAAATAGACTGCCTCCATAGATATGTCCAGCTTCCCCAGAAAGGGAACTGCAGGACCGTGCCAGATGATGGTTTTACCGGCCCGGATCACCAGGGGGTTGACCATCATCACCACCAGCATTAAAAAGACCCCTGCTTTTAAAAATCCCTCCCAGGCATCCAGGCCGTCCACTTCCCTGATCAGGAGGGCAAGCAGGAAAAAGAGCGCCAGCAGGTAAAGGGGATGATCATAGATCATGCTCAGGATGAGGAGCACCAGAAGATAAACCAGGACCGTGGCCGGATGAAAGCTCTGCAGGAAAAGGCCCTTTTCCCGGTAAAAAAGCCTGTCAAACATCCCGGCACCCCTTTACTTTTTGCTTACCAGGTCTTCCCACCGTGGAGGGGGCTGATCCATGCTCCTGCTGTACCACCAGATTACTTTGTCCCCCGTTTTTACCGGGTGCTTGCTGGCCATGTGCATGGGCACCTCGCCGTTTACCGAATACATCCACCCGGCCATGCCGCTGCAGGCCTG
>DYEX01000018.1 GCA_020725525.1 Desulfovirgula sp. | reverse complement strand
TAAAACACAAGAGTATGTCATTTTCTTCCGGTAATGACAGAGAGAGTGCTTTACCCTTTTATCGCTTAACATTTTTTAGGGCTCCTGAAAAACCTTATCCAAATAGGAGCCTATTTTAAGAAAACATTTGCGGAATGCCTGTCTCAAAAACAGAGCTGAAGCATGAACAATTTTAATAGCATCACGAATGCCAATATATAACATATATGGATATATTCATTAACTGTTAGGGCTGATAAAAGCCGGGGCACCTGTTGTATTTTCAGTATTTATGCCTGTATAAGCACCATCACTTAAACATAAAAGGGAAAAGGACATAGGGGCGCCATCCTCCCGTTCAAAGTTAAGCGATTATTGTGGGGCCTTAGCATCTATTCCAAGCGAAGCTGGTGTTTTTTGGTGAGCAAGGCGCTAATCCGCGCTAAATCCAGCCACGGACCCTTCAATGTTTCGAAGATATAACGTATCAGGCCTTGTGCTCCCATTTGCCGTACTTTTTTCGCCATGTAGAGTGTTTTGAAGGCCAAGACATTCATAAAATGTGCCAGGCGCATCAGATAATGGTACCCCCGCATGGCATTCCAGTCCAGCGAGAAGGCATGCTCGTAGCCATAACCATGATGTTTTTCCACCAGAAGGCTGTGTTCGATTGCCCAGCGGTGGCGCGCCTGCAGGTTGCAGCGTATATGTACATTTTTCTTGTTTAAGAGCTGGCTGGAAACCCAGGCGTGGCGGGAGCTTTTAGTAACAATCTGGCTTGTTTTTCGATCAACCTCCTGCCAGGTTTCTTCGCAGACGACCAGGTGGACCGTTTGTTTTTTCCGTCCGTTTGGACCATATTCATGGACAAGATTGTTTACCCACCAGAACCGCTGTCGACGGTTACCCCATTTTTGTGTGAATGTGTTTTGGCCGCCGTCATCTAGATTTTTTAAGGCCAAAGCTTCGCGCCAGAGTGACGTCAGGGATTTATCCTGTAAAACAATCATGAACTGCCAGTTGTGCTTACGGCAGAGCGCAAAAACAGGACCGTTGGCGTAAAGGCCGTCCAGTAGAACCATAATGGCCAGGTGGGAGAATTCTTTCTTTAAGCGTTTTGCCAGGCGTGTAAATGCTTTTAACTCGCAGTCCTGTTTTCCTTGTTCGTTTTCTGTGTACTCGCAGAATTCACTTAACAGCGGCAAAGAAAAGCCGCCAGAGAAAACAAGGTTGGCTTCCAGAACATAGACGTAATACTGGGTTTCTTCATGCATAGCACGCTGTGAAGATTCTTCAGCAAAAGGATAATCCCGGCATAGCTTCTGTGTGCCATCAATGGCGACACACCAGTGTCGGTCTGCCAGGTAACGCTGAAATTTTTTGTTGCGCATAAATTGGTGTATCAGCTCGAGTAAAAGTTCCTCTAATTGGCTCACATCTATTTTGCACAGCAAACGGTTAATGGTGACCTGGTGCGGCACTGTGTCAATATCCGGGATAATACTCTTCAAATTTTTTAAAAAGATGGGGGTGGTCAGTTCACGGTTGGCCTGGCGCCTTGATTCCAGTTGGAAAATAAAAGCAAGGATACCAAAGAGTAGCAGTACCGCCAGTTTGTGTTTTCTTTTTTTCACTTGCCGGTAATCTTCAACTGTATTAAGCTTTTCTAAGATAAGCGGCAGTACTATACAAAATGGCTTGAGCATCTCTTCAATCACTGTTTGACGTTCAGCTTGTTCTTGCTCCGGTGTTTCAAGATCACTTTTGCGATCGGGGAGGGTGGGTTTAACAAATGCTTTAAGTCCCTCTGCTTGCTGCTGTTTACGCAGTTCTTTTTGCGCTTTTTTCTTTTCTTTCATCAACAGTTTACGGGTCTCTCTTTGGGGACGACGGCTGGGTTTACTCACTGTTTTCACCCCCCTTCCCTAACAGGTAAGCCCGGAAGTCCTTGACCAGGGGATAAACATAGATCTGTTTGATGGGTAATATGGCTTTGTTGTAACGGTCCATCCTGCCACGCCCAGTCGTTTCACCAAGGTAGATCCAGTTCGCGGCACGGTAAGTGGTACCCATATACTTTTCTGTATCCACGAAAGTCTCCAAAAGGACCGGTTGGTAGTTGTAACGTTTCTGCCAATCGCTACGGATACGCTTAACTGCCAGTGAAAGGACCCGGCTGGCAAGGTTTTCGACATGTACCCAGGGAAAAATAAGGAAACGGGTGTTGACTACTACCAGGTAGAGCCGCTGGCTGCGGTCCGCTTCGGTCCAGCCAATCCAGTTGTCCCTTGCCTCCAATGCCCAGGCAGCAGAAGCAGCAAAGAGCAGGCAGCCCAATAGAAGCTCTTCTTTGGCCCGAATAAAGTAACGCAGGTGTGAACCAAAGGGGCGCTTGTAGCCCAGGTAGTGGTAACGCTCCAGGTATTCACTGAAAAGAGTCCTGCCTGCCCGGTTATTAATCGGCTCTAAATCAATGGGCTCAAGCTTCGCCAGTGATAAGTTTAGTTCCGGGCCAGGATCGGTTTGGGGGGTGATATTGACTTGTTCTTTTCTTTTATTTAAGTTTTTGTTGCGCGATGCTGGCAGTTGGATAATACCCTGCGCCTGCAGTTTCTTCAATAATTCGAGGCAGGCCAATGTTTTATACTCGCCGTTCGGCGTTAGCCAGCCAATGTTTTCACAGATTGTCTGGGATAATTCCCTCCTGCTTAGCTTTGGGAACCTCCTTACCATATATTTAATATCATCCAGTTCCTGTTCGGTAAACTCACGGCCACAGAGCAATATTTTATGGTTATGCTCATTTTCGTGCATAGTGCAGGCCTCCCTTTTTATAAGAACCCACACTATTG
>DYEX01000017.1 GCA_020725525.1 Desulfovirgula sp. | reverse complement strand
TGGTTCCCCTGCTTGCGGCGGCGGCAGTGATAGAAACATGGGTTACACCGGAAATAATGCGTCTCGTAGGATAACATATTGCGGGAGGGATGTCGGGTGGAATTGCTCAAGGTATCTTCCAGAACCGACACCAGGAGACTTGGAAAGGCGTTGTATCAAGTGCTTAAGAAAAACGGCGGGGAAGCCGTCCTCCAGGCCGTTGGTGCCGGGGCGGTCAACCAGGCCGTCAAGGGGGTAGCCGTGGCGCGGGGCCTGGCGGCCCCGGAGGGCGCTGACTTAAAGGCGGTGCCAGGGCTGACGCGGATAGAGATGGACGGAATTGAAAAGACGGCGGTACAACTGCACGTGTTTTGGCGGTGATGCTGGTGGACCGGGTGCCTATTTTTTACGGGGTACCTGGCTTTTTTTGAAATCACGATGATGTGAAAAGGGATGGATAGCGTGACCGCCCTGCTGGTCAGAGAATTCGTCACGAGAAAACTGCCCGGAGTACCGGGCAATCCCTTCTTTTTCGGGGTTGCCCGGCCTTTTCCTTTTGTGACAAATTTCTGATCAAGAAAGGTGGTCTCACAATTGCACGCACTCATCCCTTCACCGCCCGGGCCTGCCCGGATGGCTGACCGAGATGTTGAAGTACCAAGGGCCAAACAGGCTGGCCATCCAAACAATAGTGTTTTATACTAGTGTTATCGGTGTGGTAAAATGGGTGCTTTGAGAAATAGCGCGTTTAACGCGCTTTTTTTGTGACCATTTACCGAAAGGAGCTGGTTTTATGATAGCTATCGACGTTGGCTACAGCCATACCAAGGCCGTGTCTCCCGACAGCCGGGTGCTCATCCCCTCCGTGGTGGCTCCGCACCGCGAACTACCGCTGGCCGACCTGTCCCGTAACGGCTCCGGCCACGTTGTTGTAATCCACAGGTTGAACGGCGATACCCAAAAGTACTTCGTGGGTGAGCTGGCCCTGCGGGAAGGCCAGGGGGCGACGTTTACCCTGGACCGGGAGAAGCACAAACATCCGAACCACGACGTCCTCATACTCACCGCGGCGTACCTGCTCGGGGCAAGGCCGGGTGCGACCCTGGTGGCCGGTCTTCCCGTGGCTTACTACCGCCTGCAGAGGGACGAACTCCGCAGGCATCTGGAGGCCCTGCACGCGGAAGTGTCCGTAGACGGTGGACCCTTCGCGCGGGTTTCTTTCGGGAAGGTGGTGGTATACCCCCAGGGGGCCGGAGCATTGCTGACGGTCTCCGACCTGCCGGAGAACAGTCTGGTGTGCCTCGTGGACGTGGGCTACAAAACCACGGACTATGTACTGGCTAAGGTGGCCGGTGGAAGAGTCGGCCCCGAAGGCGGCGGTTCTGTTGAGTACGGCGTCTTCCAGATGTATGAAGCTGTGGCAGCCGCCTTCGGATCTGCGACAGGGGCTCCGCTGGACATGAACGTGGCAGCAGCCGTAGCCGCTCAGGGCAGGGTAACGTTCCGGGGCAGGGAACTGGACCTGACGGTTGCTGTGAAGGCGGCCCGCGTCAATACCGCCCGGGCCATAGCCGACCGCGCGCTGGCAGCCCTGGGGCAAAAAGGGGACTTCGTGGCGAAGTTCTACCTGGCCGGCGGTGGGGCGGAAGCGCTGCCGGAGCTGACGGAGATGTTCCCGGCGGCCGAGGTTCTGCCGGACCCGCAGTGGGCCAACGCGGAAGGATTTTTGAAAGTTGTAACCGGAACCCTCAAAAGCGTGTAAAATCTGGTTTTGAGGGTAACTTTTCACTTCAGGTACCGGTACTCCTTTGTGGTGCTGATCGTCGCGGCCATTGAGTACCGGAACCGGAGCGGGAAAAAGGGGTCTGAAGCCGCATGACGCCTGGAAAAGAAGGTACCGGTACTCTTACAGGAGTGGTTCGTTGTGGCGAGGAATAAGACAAAGTATAAGCGGTTGGAATTGCGGCTGCCGGCTGACCACCCGCTGTTCCGTTATCCTCCCGGCCAACGGGCGGCCAGGGCGAGGGAACTTATCGACACGGCCATCCGTCTTGAAGAGCGGCTGTCGGAGATAGAGCGCCGATTGGCCGGGATTGCGCAAAAACTTACCGGTGAGGCGTGTACCAACACCCGGAAAGTTCCCAAAAAGACCGTGGAGTTTGATGTGGAAGCATTCATGGACCTTTGAGCGAGGTGGTTTTCATGTTCGAACCCGCATACGTTCGCCTGGCGCGGGCGGTCGTGCTCCAGGCTGTGAAAGACGCGGTTAACCCGGTCAGGTTGAACGACCGAGACTATTCCGCCGGATACATCAAAGCCGATGCCCGGAAGTTTATCCGGAAGGCGGTACTGGAGGACGGCTATGAGCATGGCATATTCGAACTCGCGGGCGTGGACCCCCGGCGGGTCCTGGCCCACCTGGAAGAAAGGATGAAAAGACATGTGGATAGCGGTAGACGTGGACAACACCGTGGCAAACACGAACCTGGAGCTGGTGCGCAGGTTCGGTGTGCCGCTGAACAAATACCCGGCGCCGGAAGTGCCGCCGGGGTTTTTCAATACTGAAGAAGGTATGAGGCTCCTGCAGAGGGCGGAGCCGTTCCCCCGCGCGGCCGAAACGCTGAAGACCCTGGCGGACCTCGGCTACCGCATCGCCTACATCAGCTCCCGCCCCGGTGATGCCCTTTTTCTCACCGTGCGCTGGCTGCAGAAGCACGGCTTCCCTGCGGACCAGGTGCTGTGCGGCCTGGACAGGCGGGGGAAGGCGGAGGTGGCCACGAAAGAACTGCAGGCCGTTGCGGTCTTTGAAGACGACCCGGTGCTCGCAGCAATCCTGCTCGCTCACGTGCCGGCATTGTGGCTCAAAGACTGGCCGTACAACAGGAAACTGCCCGCCGGGAAAGGCGCGAGATGGAACGCCGACAGGGTGATCAGGTTCAGGGCCTGGAGCGAGGTGGAAAAGGCGGTGGTCACCAGCAACCCGGATCTTGCGGCCCTGATCGGCAAAAAGGGGGAATAGTGTTTTGCGCAAGCTGGTTATAGCCGAAAAACCGTCCGTCGCCCGTGACATTGCCTCCGCCCTGGGGAAATTCGCGCAAAAAGACGGCTACCTGGAGAACGACCGTCTGGTCGTATCCTGGGCTCTGGGCCACCTCCTGGAACTGGCCGACGCGCACGAATACGACCCGGCTCTCGTCAAGTGGACTCTTGAACCGTTACCCATTCTCCCGGAGGAGTTCAAACTGCATCCAATCAGGAGTGGCGCGAAGCAACTCAAAATCCTGAAGCAACTGCTCAATTCGGCGGACGTGACGGAAGTAATCAACGCCTGTGACGCGGGGCGTGAGGGGGAACTGATCTTCCGCCGCATATACGAGTGGTGCGGCTGCAGGAAGCCGGTCAAACGCCTGTGGCTTTCGGAGGCCACCCCTTCCGCAATCCGGGAGGCCTTCAAAAAACTCCGCGACGGCCGCGAACTGGACAACCTGGCAGCGGCGGCCAGGGCCCGGGCCGAAGCCGACTGGATCGTGGGGATAAACGCCACCCGGGCGTTTTCGGTAAAACACAAAACCTTGCTCTCCGTGGGCAGGGTGCAGACGCCCACCCTGGCCCTGGTAGTGCGGCGGGAAAGGGAAATCCGGGATTTCAAGCCTGAGACCTACTGGGAGGTTTGGGCCACCTTCCGGAAAAGCGGCGGGGCCACCTACCGGGGCAGGTGGTTCAGGGGTGGCGAAAACCGCATCAAAGAAAAATCACGGGCGGAGGAACTGGTACGGGCCGCCCTGGCCGCCGGTTCCGGCAGGGTGGCAGAGGTTGAAAAACGCACCAAAACGGAGGCCCCACCCCTGCTCTTCAACCTGAACGACCTGCAGAAAGAAGCCAACCGGAAATACGGCATGACGGCCCAGAAGGTCCTGGACACGGCCCAATCTCTGTACGAGAAGCACAAACTGATCACCTACCCCAGGACCGACAGCCGCCATCTAACAGAGGCACTGGCGCGGGACACCCTGCAAAAGCGCCTGGCCGCCCTGGAAAAATGCCCGGAATACGGGGAACTGGTCCGCCGGATCAGGCCGGGAATGCTCCCGGGCAAACGTCACGTCGACGACGCCGGAGTCACGGACCACCACGCCATCATCCCCACGGACGTGACTCCGGACCCGGCGGCCCTCAATCCCGGGGAACGGCAGGTATATGATCTGGTGGTCCGGAGGTTCCTGGCCATGTTTTATCCCCCGGCAGTCTACGACGAAACCGCCGTGGTCACCGAAGCCGGGGGCGAGACTTTCAAATCCGGAGGCCGGGTCGAGATCGAGCCGGGCTGGAAAGCGGTATACGGGCCGGAAGAAAAGGAGGAAAAGGATGGGAAAGACGAAGACGGAGAATCACAACCGCTCCCGCCCCTGGCCGAAGGCGAGATGGTTGGCGTCGAAAAAGCGGGGGCCGTCGAGCGGCAAACGAAACCCCCGAAACGGTACACCGAAGCCACACTTCTGGCGGCCATGGAAAATGCCGGCCGCCTGTTGGACGACAGGGAAATGGCCGAAACCCTCAAAGCCGCCGGCGGCATCGGCACCCCCGCCACCAGGGCGGCAATCATCGAAACGCTGATCAAGCGGGGATACATCGAGCGCCGCAAGAAAACCCTGGTACCCACCCCGCGGGGCGAAGCACTGATAGACCTGGTGCCGGAAAAACTGAAATCGGTGGAACTGACCGCTCAATGGGAAGACGGGCTGCGGCGTATAGAGGAGGGGCTGGAGGACGCCCGGACGTGGATGGCCGGCCTCAAAAACTTCACGGTGGAGGTGGTGGCCATGGCAAAAGAACAGGAAGCAAACGGCGCGGTACACCAGAAGGAGGTGATGGGTAAGTGTCCGCTGTGCGGCCGTGACGTGCTGGAGTTTGCCAGATCATACGGCTGCAGCGGGTACAAGGACGGCTGCGGGTTCGCCATCTGGAAGGAGATCGCCGGCAAAAAGATCACGATCAGCCAGGCAAAGGAACTTCTCCGGAAGGGCAAAACCGGCGTCATCAAAGGCTTCAAATCAAAAGCCGGCAAGAACTTCGACGCCGCGTTGACCCTGGGCGGGGACGGCAGGGTCAACTTCGAGTTTGCCGACCATGCCGGCCACGTCCTGGGCAGGTGCCCGCTGTGCGGAAAGGACGTTATCGAGGGCAAAAAAGGTTACGGTTGCAGCGGGTACAAGGAGGGTTGCAAATTCATCATCTGGAAAGAAATTGCCGGCAAAAAGGTCACGGTCGGCCAGGCAAAAGAACTGCTCCAGAAGGGCAGGACCGCCGTTATCAAGGGCTTTAAGTCCAGGACCGGCAAGGACTTCGAAGCCGCTCTGGTCCTGGGAGAAGGCGGTAAAGTAGAATTCGAGTTTAAAAACCGACAGGAGGGATAGGACATGCGTTTTGCGCCGGAAGGAACCAATTACAGGGATATAGATCCCTGGGACGCTCTCTACACGGCAAGGGACAAGGAACAAACCTTGAACGTAACCATAGTCAACGTAAGGTCAATTAACGGCCAGGGTTACACCTGGGAGGTCAGCTTTGGAGAGCAGGAAGACTTGTTCGGTATCGTTGGGTTAATTCCCGAATCGGAAAGCGGACTTCCGGAAGGCACATCAATGAACTGGTTCAAACATCAAGTTGTGGCGGCGAAAATCAAGGGAATCGACCGGAAAAACAGCATAGTCGCCCTTACCAGAAAAGAGGTCGTGGAAGAAAATCTGCGCCGTATGATTGAACAGTTGGAAGAATCGGAGCAACTGCTTGCACTGGTCAGGGCGTCCTCTCCGAGTGGCATTGTTGTGGACATCGGTGGTGGCGTATTAGTCAGGATACCCCGGAGAGAAATAAAGTTGTCCCGGGCAGTACCCGTTGAAGTACAGTATCCCCCGGGACAATTCGTAAAAGTGCAAGTGACCGGAATCGACAAAGCGGCAAAGAGAATTGACATTTCAATGATAGACCCGTGGCAACCCGGAGAATATGTCCGTGGCGAGATGGTAACCGGGAAAATAATTCAAATTAAAGATAATATCGCCTTCGTTCAAACGAAACCCGGTTTGGTCGGTATCGCTCCATACCCTAAGAGCGAACAGGTAAAGATTGGGGAAACCGTGAAATACCAGGTGCAGAGGTACGATCCGGACAACAGAGTGCTCCACCTGGTGCGCTGGGACGAAGAAAGAATCCGGGGAAGGAGGCGGCAACGTGCAAGAAAACGCAGGGAACGGGCCTCCGAGCAAAGGTATTAATTACGCAAAAGGGATTGCCCTGGGCATGCCTCAATACAAGCGAGGGGACAGCGAATCCATAGATTATACCGGTAGAGCCTTCGAACTAATGGAAATGCTGGCTGAAGCCACGGCAATGACTACCGGCGCGGCGGCCACCGCGTTGTCCTGTCACCGTAAAGTAGCTGGTTCGGCGTTCAACAGCCTGTGGTGGGCTGGAATGGTCCGATGGGTCAACGTATTTGCCGAAATAGGGCAATTCAAGGGGCAGTTCCGGCTCTGGCTTCCGGCCGACGGCAGGCCGCCGAAGGACGCACAGGAAGCCTGCCGCCTGGCTGCGCTGGGGCTTTTCTATGCTCTGGCCAGGAACGAAGTGCCCGGCTTTAAATGGCAGGTGGTTAGGAACGGGAAAAGCGTTGTCATGGCAGAAATGCGTTTTACCGTTGCTGATAATGCAACTCAATGGATCATTGACGCTCCCCGCCGGGAGGAAAACCCTGTTCCGAATGCCGACGTATATATTTTCCCGACCCTCCGGGAAGGAAAAATCCTCACCCCGCCGGGCAAAATGTACACCGCGGACGAACTGCTCTTTGCGCCGGGTGAACTGCGCCGGAAAATTTTTCAGAAAACCACTTGACAGCCATATGGTAACCTGCTAACCTTTGGGTTAAGGGTATAGACATAAGTTTTAAACTTCTTGCCTGTCAGGACGCCTTTCTCTTGATACGGGTGGAAGCCCCGGAGTGGTCGCCAGCGATGAGCGGGCGAATTCACTGGCAAGAAGTGCCCCGGGAAAAATTCCTCGCGATGAGCAGGGTGTACTCTCGGGGCAGGTGCGTCACGGCGATGAGCAGACGTACCGGACCTGCGTCACGGCGATGAGCAGGCGCGGGCGGCGGGACCCAGCCGTAAGGAATGGGCAAAACGGTACGACTGCACGGCGATGAGCGGCAGGGTACCTTGCCTGGCCGGAGCTGTATCTGGCCCCTGGGGTGAGAGGCATTAGGCCACAGCGGTAGGAAGGTGGACTCTTCCGAAGGCAACCGTAGTAACCCCTTGTAACCGAAACGTCCCAAGCGCTATAGGCCGGAGGTTGCCCCCCTCTATTAGCGTTGAAAGTTGGATGAGAGGTATGGCCGGCCTCGACATGAAATGGGCTAACCGCCGCAGACCGGGAAGGCCCGACCCAGCGGCGCTACAAGCGGTGAGGAGTGGTCGTCCTCAAATCAATGGGCGGTGTCGCGTTAGCGGCTCAGGAGTTTCCAATACTGAGACGTGCGCGAGGATAGTACGTCACCGGTCGGCGTACGGAAGAAGGCAGCGGTTTTGGCCGGTTTGAAAAGGAACTGCTGCGCATTGATATGCACGCCTCATTAGCGTGCGCAAGAAACGGAATATTAGCAGCATCATTGTGATGCATTAAAGAAAGACACTTTGGCGGACGAAAGCAAGAAGCAACTGCTTGCTCTGTTAAAGTGTTTTTCTGTTTTTTGCAAGCCCTCCGCGGGCGTTGGTAACAGCGCCCGCGGGAGAAAAACCCGGGCGCTTCAATTTCGAGAGAAAGGAGGCAGCCCGGGAAATGTATGACGGCAAAGAACGATGGCGGGAAGAAACGATCCGCATTCGCCGTGCCCGTATCCGGTTTTCCAGGCATTGCCGGAAGCGGATCAAAGCAAGAGGTATAACGGTGGAAGAAGTGTATAACGTTATAAAGAACGGAGAGATCATCCAGGGCCATGCGCCGGGAATGTACGGAAGCAATCCGGATCCTGTGAGAGTGGTTATGGGTCGTGGGAACGGTGGTCGGATCCTCCATCTGGTCGTGGCGCTTCACGGGAAAACCGTAATACTGGTTACAGCCTACGAACCGGATCCGGATATCTGGGAAGACGATCACCGGACTCTCAAATCGCCCCGGAAATAAAAGGAGATGCGATATCATGGAGAAGCTTGAGTTGGTCGGCATTTGTGCCGGGTGCTACTACGAGAACGCCGAACTTCGGTTTAAAGAAAAAACGCTGGTAAAAGACGGCGTAGCGCTTTGTCTCAAAAGAATCCCCTATTACTACTGCCCGCGCTGCGGAGAGGAAACTTACGATCTCGATGTCGAAGTTTTTGTGGAACGGGCAATAAAGAGGTTTACGGAAGGAAACGGAAAAGGCGAAACCATCGACGTTGGTAACCTGTTCTGCGTTCCTTCCGAGTCGGCAGTACAGTAAGGGATGCGAGTGTAAAGAGAAATTAAGGGCCGCCGGCCCGCAAAACCAATCATCATTTCCAGGGTTTCCAGGGAGGTGATTGGGCGCGGGCCGGATGGCCCGTAGCCCGGAAGCATGAAAGAAATGCTGGTCAAGCTGGTTAAGGAAGTTAACGAGATACCGTCGGTAATTCGCGACATTTTGGCCGCCAGGACGGACCTGGAAAAGAAACTTTCCCAAGACGGGGATGAAGAATCCCTCCGGGCCGTCAGGGACAACCTGGCGCACACCGACCGGGAACTGGAGTGGCTGCGTTCCCGGCAGACGGCCGCCGTGGCGACCATCAACCTGCTGTCGGCGCTCATCGGCGCGGGCAGAGCGGACGACGCGCAGGCAGTTCTGGCGGCGCTGGGAGAAAATAAGCAGGAACAGGCGCAAAAGTCCGAAAGCAAACCCGAAAAGGAAAACAAAGAAAAGACAAAAGATCAGGAAGAGCTGAAGATCGGCACATTCACCATCAAGGAAGCCAAACCTGGCAAAAGCGAGGGCACCATTTGGGCTATTGCGGTCACAGCCGATAACGCGGAGTATAGAATCTGCGCCAAAAACGGCGTTGGCAAGACCTTGATGGAAGCCGCCGGCAAGCAGGTGAAAGCTAAGTACCGCTCTTTAGGTGGTGACAGGCTGTTCGCCGTGAGCGTGGAGATTGCCGGATAACCTCCGGGGTGATAAACTGGAGGTGAAGGCGGTGATAACCGTGGGAACCATGAAAGAAACAGCGGCTGCAGCCGAGCCGCCGGAACTACCTCCGCACTGGTTTCTCTACTTGGTGGAAAGAATGGACCGGATGGAGAACAACCTGCGGAGCGAATTCCGGCAGGAACTTGGTGGGATCAGGCAAGAATTTAACGGTTTAAAGCAAGAAGTAAACGATATTAGGCAAGAAATGCACGGCATTTACCGCTGGTCAATCGGCCTTCTGGTGACCATGTTGCTGGGATTCGGCGGCATCATCGCCACGCTGGCGGTGACCTTGCGGTAGACGAGTGAAAGGAAGAGCCGATGGTAAGTGAAAGAGGAGTGGTAAACATGGTCTCTCTGAGATATAATGATCTCGGGGTGATTACCATGGCTGTTGCGAGGGAGCATGTCAAGGCCCTTATCGACCGGCTGAGCGATGAACAGGTGCAGGCTTTGTGGGTTATTCTTAACTCCATAGCCTGGCCAACTGAAAAGGTTTCACCGGAAGAAGCGGCTGAAATCGAGGAATCGTTTGCCGAAATAGATGCCGGTAAGGGCATAAAAGCCGAAGATGTCTGGAGGGAACTCGGTGTATGAGATAATCTTTTCCCCCAAGGCTATTCGGCAACTTAAGTCCTTAGAAAGACAAGTGCGTGAAAGAATTAAAGTGGCGATTGAAAGAAACTTGCGGGTGTTTCCACCCCAAGGTGATGTTCTTAAGCTGGAATACGCGGATAATCGCTTTAGGCTTCGGGTGGGTGACTGGCGTGTGACCTTCCGGTATCGGTTTGAAAACCAGGAGGTTCATATTGCCGAGGTAGTCCATCGGAGCAAAGCATACCGCAGATAAGAAGATTAAAATACGGCCGTCAAGGCCAGAAAGAGGACGGAAAACGGGACATTCATGTCCCGACCGTCCTCTTTTGCTTTTCAGGCGGCCCGGCCCGTTTTGAGAGACGCTGGGAGGTGTAACTGATGTTTAATGAGTGGCTTGACGAGATTGAGAGAAGGGAACGGGAAAAGGAAGAGCGGTTTCGGAAATGGTTTGAAAAGACGTTTCCGGGATGGTACGAAACGATAAACAACATAAAAGAATTAAACGGGATGGAACCTGAGGCGTTAAGACGAGCATGCATCGCTTTAGCCGAGTTCGTAATGATAATGACGGAAAAGTTATATAAGGTTGACGTAAGCGTGCAATCGTTAAAATAGGCGGCCCGGCCCGCCCTTTAACTCACCAAGAACAAGGAGGTGTGAGGGGCGGGCCGGAAGGGTCCGCCCCGGAGAGAATGAAATTCGAGAGGATTAAGCCGGGGGTGCTGTTCCGCACTCCGTGGTATCAGGAAAAGGAACGTCTGTTCTATAAAGTCCCGGACCCGCAACCCTGGGACAGCGGCCCTTGCCACAATTGCGGTACCATTGCCGTGTGGAACGCGCGGGCCGTGGAAACCGACCGCCTGGTGCACTTTTGCCGGGATGAAGAAGTCACCCCGGTGAAGGTAGAAGGGGGAAGGGAAAATGGCTAAGACCGAGTATTTGCAGGGCGACGACGCGCAGCGGCTTCTTAAAGAGGGCTACTGCGAAGTTTGCCTGCGCCCGGCCAGGGAATGGGCCAGGCCAGACCGTTTCGGGGGTTGCCTGGTCCACGGTGATTACGACAGCCGGGGCAACCTGACAGGCTTCCTTTGCCCGGACTGCGCAGAGGCGGAAAGGTAAACTGACCGGGCCACCGGCCCGCAAACCGTTCTCATGGAGAGGAGGGAACGGGGCGGGCCGGTACCCCGCCCCGGATCATGAAAAAAGAAAGATTGCGTGAAGCGCTTGAAAAGCTGCTGTCAATGTTCGAAAGTGGCAACCTGCCGCCGGCGGTGGCCCGGACGATGATCCGGCGCCAGGCGGGTGATGAAAGGCCGTCTGACAGATGGAGCCTGGGCAACCGGCTGCTGATGTACCTGGCCGGGACGGAAGACGCCAGGGGTTTCAAGCAGTGGGAAGAAGCCGGGCGGCATGTTAAAAAGGGGGCTAAGGCGTTCTACATCCTGGCACCCTGCACCAAAAAGAAGACGGTCAGGGAGCGGGAGATAGACTCCGACACCGGCGAAGAGCGGGAAGTGGAGCGGGAGCGCACGGTCATCACCGGCTTCCGGTGCGTCCCGGTGTTCCGCTATGAGGACACGGAGGGCGAACCCCTGCCGGAAGCGGACTATGCCCCGCCGGAGCCGCCGCCGCTGTTCGACGTGGCCCGTAAATTTGTGGGTGATGTGAGATACCGGCCCTTTGTGGGCAGGTACTACGGCTATTTCGACCCCGCCAGGGGTGAGATAGTCCTGAGCACCCACGACGCGCACACCTTCTTTCACGAGCTGGCTCACGCCGTCCACCACCAGGTGAAGGCGGGCGGGTTAAAGCCGGGCCAGCACGCGGACCAGGAGATCGTGGCGGAAGTGGTGGCCGCCGCCCTGTGTGAACTCTACGGATTCCAGGGGTACATCTGGCACGGCTGGCAGTACGTCAAGGCGTATGCCGGTCAGGACGACCGGAAGGCTTTAAAAGCCGTAATGGGCGTCCTGGCCGACGTGGAAAAGGTGCTGGACGTCATCCTGGAAGCCGCCACTCCGGAAGAGAGGGGGTGTGCGGCTTGACATACCGGATCTGGGAGGCACGAAACGCGGGTGAAGATACCACCTACCTGGTGGCAATGTCCGGTGTGCGGGAGACTTCCCTGCGCGAGGAGATTGTCCGTGGCGAGAGGTTGATACGACTGCTGCGCCTGGTGGCGGAGACGGAAGACCGGAACCGGGCACGGCGGATGGCAGACTGCGAGATTTAGAACTTCAGGCGGCCCGGCCCGCCCAATCACCCGAAAAGGAGGTGAAAGGGGCGGCGCCGGCGGCCGCCCCGGGAACATGAGGAAACGGGTAAATATCGTTTCGGTGAAACTTGTCAAGGAAGCGGGCATATTTTACGCAGCCCGCAGGATAACCGGACCGGAGGATGTAGCCGATCTGGTTCGTGACTTTCTGGAAGACGCCGACCGGGAGATCTTCCTGGTTATATGCCTTAATGCCAAAAACGAACCGACGGCAATCCATACCGTAGCGGTGGGCACGCTGAACGGTGTTCAGGTCCACCCCCGGGAGGTCTTTAAAGTGGCAATCCTGGCCAACAGTCACCACGTAATCCTGGTTCACAATCACCCGAGCGGTGACCCGCAACCTTCAAGCGAGGACATGGCTATCACAAAAAGTTTGGCCGAGGCCGGAAGAATACTTGGCATCCCGGTGTTGGATCACGTCATCATCGGCGACGGAAAGTTTGCAAGCCTGAAAACAAAGGGATTGATTTAAGCAGAGGGGGGATCGGGGGTGCAGGCGGAACACCGTTACCCCGAGGAAAAATTCATTCCGGTGAAACCCTGGCGCCCCTGCCCTATCTGCGGCAAGGGCGACTGGTGCGGTTTCAACAGCTTCATCGCCAGCTGCATGCGGGTGCGCGAGGGCTCGTTCAAGGAAGTGGTCCTGAGCAACGGCCAGGTAGCATACCTCCACTGGCTGGAACCGGGCATGGTAAACCTGCCGGCGCTCATGAAAGACGACTCAATGACCGCGGCGCAAACCGCTCCGGTGGAAGTGCGGGACCGGGTGTACCGTGACTTCCTGCGACTCCTTTACCTCCACCCGCGCCACAGAGAGGATCTGCTCCGGCGCGGGCTGACTGAATGGGAGATCAGGAGGAACGGCTACCGGTCGGTCCCCGAAACCGAATCCCCATGGTCGGTCTGCAGGCGCCTGATCCGAACGGGCCACGACCTGGCCGGCATCCCCGGCTTTTACAAGGCCCGGGGGCCGCGAGGCGGCACCTACTGGACCTTCGACCGGCAGCCGGGATACTTCATCCCGGTGCGGGACGAAAAGGGCCGGATCCAGGTCCTGCAGCGCCGCATGGACGACGCCCGGGGCGGGAAATATAAGCTGTTCAGCGGTCACAAGAACCGGGGCGGCTGCTCCTGCGGCACCCCGGCGCACGTGGCCCGGCCGGCGGAAGTCAAAGACCGGCGGGTTTGGATCACCGAAGGCCCGCTGAAAGCGGACATCGCCGGCAAGTACCTGGGCGCCGTCGTGGTGGGTGCATTAAGCGCCGCCACCTGGCGGCCGGCTATACCGGCCGTTCTGGCGCTGGAAGCAGAAGAAGTCGTAATCGCCCTTGACCGGGATATGGAAACCAACATGGAAGTGGCACGAGCATACTTGACCCTGAAGGTGGAACTGAAAAAGCACGGCCTGGCGGTTAGCCGGGCAGTGTGGAGCGATAAAAAAGGCATTGACGACGCCCTGGCGACCGGCAATGAAGTGCGGGTCGTCCGGGTATAAGAAAGGAGATGGGTCGAATGTCAAGAGTCATCAAAAGGGTTCCGGCTGAATATGTTACCGAACAAATAGGTGGCGGGGTTATATGCCCCAAATGCGGAGCCGGTAACTGGAAAAGGACCACTCCCGAGAAGTGCCCCATTTGCGGAACGATGGAAGTGCCGGATCCTGTCAGGTACATCAAAAGGCGAATTCCGGGCTATGTGGAAGTGCGGTGCTTTTGCGGTGAAACCGTCATCTGCGACGGTTTCACCAACACCTGCGACCGCTGCGGAAAAGATTACAACTGGAACGGAACATTGCTGGCCCCGCGCAGCCAGTGGGGTGAAGAAACCGGCGAGTTGGAAGCGGATATAATCCTGGGAGTTTAAGGAGGTTAAATTACGAATGATGGAAGTACAGGCGTCTTTACATGATAACAGATGGCCGGTAAAAATACACCCGCTCAGAGCACCGGGTAACTACGTGATTACGGGGCGGGGTACGGAGATGTGGATTGCCGTCCGGCCGTCCGGTGGTATCGGCGGAGGTAGCCATTTAATAGCGGTTATCAACTTCAACCGGTGCGGCTGCCTGGATGCCGACAAGTGGTCTGCAGCGGACGTGCAGCAGTACATCGGGATCGAGAACCCGGTGGATGCAGCCACCCTCGCCGCTGCGCTGGATGTGATTTTAGGGCGAAAACAAGAGAACGTGGTGGCCGGTACGACCTGGAAAAAACCATACGGGAGGTATAAGTGGTGAAAATGATACAACTCGAAGAAGCTCTCAAAGACCACTACGCCCGCCGGGCTGCAAGGGCAATCGAGGCGGAGGACGCGGATGCCCTTGCCAGGGTAATACCGCACCACGTCATCTATGAGAAACCCGGGATGGCCCTTGAGATTCTGGGCAGGGCGGTAAATGTAGCAAGCTGTGAGACCTACAGGTGGGTACAGCAATGGCTCCGCAATTCCGACAACGACTGCCTGCGGGTCAGGGGAGACAAACGATGGCAAGTGATGGTCCTGCTGGAGGCCGTTTGCGAGAAGAGTAACGTTGCGGAAGCAGTGTAGATGTAGATCAGCTCCGGATGGTGAGGAGGCGGGAAGAAACATGATTTCCCGCCTCCTCCCCTGGGGGTGGGACGCCGGCTTCCGGCCGGCTCCTCCCCCGCCGCAAATTAGCGGCGTTGCCGGACCCCCGGTTATGACGCGATTTATCGCTGACTAACCACTCCATATGGAGTATGGGGTCCACACCATGGGCCCTGGCGGTACATGCCGCCCCCATAAGTGGGGTAACGGGGCCCCAGTGAATGCTTAACAAGCTCATAACGGCGTGCGAGGCGGGCTTTGAAAGCCGGCCGTCGGGAGCACGCAGACAACAAAACAGGCACCACCCCCGGGGCGGTTGCCCTGCAGCGGACGGGGCAAGGGCTCCGGGGGTGCAAGCCCGGGCGCAGCCCGCCGGGCAAACCGCGAAGCGGCAGGCAACGGGCATAAGCCCGCACGGCAAAGCTGCAACCGGGCGGAAGCCCGCACCGCGAAGCGCAGAAACGGGCGGAAGCCCGTCTCAGGCCACCGGAGCGAAAGCGGAGGGGGCACTGAGACGGGCGCAGCCCGTAACAAAAAAGCCGCGCAGCGCAAGGCCCGAAGGGCATTTGCAAAAGGTTTTTTTCCGGCATATACCCGCGTGACGGGAGCTCAGGAAAATAAACCTCTGGGTTACTTTTGTCTTCTTTTTAAGCAGGAAGTACCTTCCAATTAAGCTAAATAAGCTTCCAAGGGGAATTTAGATCAGGGGGGATAAAATGCTACGGGTTTCCTGGGAAGATACCGGAAATCCCATCCTCGACCGCCTGGGTCGGCAGTTTGTGGATAGGGTTGCTCGTTACGCCAGGGGTGGCTCGTACGAGAAGCGCATAGAGTGGTACCGGAAATACATAAAATTTCTGCATTTCCTGGCTGAGCGCTTTGGACCAGAAGATATTCGTAACATTCAGCCCCGCCATGTAGCGGCATTTTCTAAATACCTTAAAGAATTGGGTCGCAGTGAACGGACTGTGCTACGTTATTATTCCGTAATTCGCTGGTGGCACCGGCAGATCCCATGGCGAAAGTATGAAATGCCCGAGAATAAGGTGCTTCTGGAATTGGAGGCGAGGCTCGATGACAAACGATTCTGTGAAGAAATCAAAAACAACTGCCGGCGCAAAAAGTTCCGAAGGGGTATACAGAAATCTCTCGGCCCAGCTTGAAAAAATCTGGCGTGAGGCGGTAAAAGACACGACCCACGCGATGTCCAAAAAATCTCATTTCCGGTACCGGGAGAGCATGAAAAACTTCCTCTGGTTCTGCGCGGAAAATTTTCGTTTGCAGAAGATCGCCAACATTGGCGAAAAGCACCTGCGGGCATACGTGGAATACCGCCGCCGGGAAGGCATATCCGAAAAGACGCTGAAAAACGACCTGGCGGCGGTACGGTTTTTCCATCGCTTCACCGGTTCGCGCAATGAACTGCCGGATAACCGGGCGCTGGGGCTCGAAAAGACCCCGGCCGGCGGCAAAGATAGGGCCTGGACGGAAGAAGAATACCGGCGGATGCTGGAGAAGGCCGAAAAACTGGGCCGTGCGGACGTGGTAATGGCCATGAAGCTGGCCCGCCACGCGGGGCTCAGGATCCACGAGTGTACCAGGCTCACGGTGGGCCACGTCCGGGACGCCCTGAAGGATGGAGAACTGGAGGTCAAAGGGAAAGGGGGTCGGGTGCGCCGGGTGCCGCTGCGCCTGGAGTTAAAGGTGGAACTGGAGCAGTTCCTGGAAAAGCGCGGGGGGACCAGGTGGGAGAAGATCTTCGTCGCGCCGGGCGAAAAGACGCACAGAGTCATCAAAAGCATCCAGAAATTCATCGAGCGGCACCGGGAAGAGATCACCGACCGGCCGATTACCTTTCACGGATTGCGCCACGCCTACGCCCGGGAGGAGCTGGCCTGCCGGTTGGAGCATCCGGAGAAATACGGCTTCCGCAGGGTAAGTCCGGAAAGGGCGGCAAAACTGGAGGTGGCGGAGTTGCTAGGCCACGGCAGGCCGGAAGTGACCAGTGTTTATACAGGGTAGTGACTTTACATCAGTGGGGTAGCATGAGATAATTTTATTAAAGGGACGATGTCCCTGGCAACAGAAGGTGAGGTGTAACCATGGAATCGGTCAAAATTGTTTACGGAATAAAAAATGAATTCCTTAAAAAAAGGCGTAGAAAGCTATTATCACCCATTGAGAAGTTGAAAGCCAAAAAGGAAATGGCTGCAGTTATGAAACTGGCTGGGTTGTGGGAGGATAAAGATACCTCTTTCTTTGATAAGAGGTAATACCCATGGACGGTGTTTTGTTGGATACGAATATTATAATAGACTTGCTCAGGACATATCGTAAATCAAGGCCGAAAAATCCTGAACGTGCTTTTAATTCCAGGCAGGTTATTAAATTGTTTAAAACATATGGTATTTTAACCTTGGAGCTTTGAAAGATCCTGTATGACTACAGTTTAAGCCCCGGCAGGTGATAATTTCGTGCCTATTAATAAACGAGCTGAAGAGATCGTTAAATCATACGCGGAAGCCCTCAGGAAAAAAGATGTTCCGGTGAAATTAATAATTTTATTCGGCTCCCAGGCAAGGGGAACCAGCATTCCGGGATCCGACATTGACGTACTTGTGGTGACGGAAAGGCTTGATAAAAAGATCCGCGATACGATTGTAGATGAAGCCTTTGAAATCAGCATGAGAGAAGACATTCCGGTTATAGCTCTGCCGTGCGATATTCAAGAATTCGATTCTCCTTCATTTAAATTTGATCCCTTTTACCGCAACGTTACTCAAGAGGGGATAATTTTCCATGGACCATAATGATTTAAAGAAAGAGTTTGCACGCACGAAAATGGAAAAGGCCTGGGAGGCCTGGGACGAGGCTGAATGGGCTTTTAAAGGGAAGAAATATCCGGGTGCCATAAACAGAATCTATTATTCTTTCTACAGGGCTTGTCTCGCCCTCCTTGCCTTTGAAGCAAAAATCCCCGCCAAACACTCTGCAGTCATAGCTGAGGTCAACCGTGTCTACGTAAAAGGGGGGATTCTGCCGAGAGAGTTTGGGAGATTCCTTCACCACCTTCAAACGGCCAGAGCGGAGGCGGACTACAGGGATAAGAATTTTTCACGAGAGGAAGTGCAAGAATACCTTGTACTCGGGAAGAAATACCTGCAGCAGATTGAAGCCCTGGTCATGAAAACGATAAAAGACTCTTCCCCAGAAGATTGATTTATCTTTCGCTAAATGAGTTCTTAATAGGGCCTGCACTAACGGGGCCCCTTTGTCAGGGTTGCAACCGGCTTCCGTGCCGGTTAAGATTAACAGGGATGGTGGTTAAAGTAGGCACTAACCCGATTCAACAAGAAATCTTAATGGAGGTCAATCGCCTGCCTTTCCATGCTCTTAATGAAGGAACGCCCGGTAGGGATTTGCTTCGCTTTGCCGGGGTAATATCGCCGGAAGAAGGGGAATTGATGAAAAGAGCTGTAGAGGACGCCTGCGAGCGGGTAGAAACAAATGAGTGGTAAGTTTCTTTAAAAAATACCTGGTTTATCCGGGTTGTTTCTTTTTTAGGCCCAATTTATCCGGGCCTTTTTCTTTTTGGACAATTGAAAAAGAGGTGGTTTTTATGAGATGGTCGTTATCCCGGGTGAAGGAGGAGGTTTATTCAGTTTTTAAACACATGCCCGCGTTGGCTAGAGGGGGAATTATGGCTGGAACTTCAGCGCTGGCCCTTGGTGGCCTCTATCTCCTCGATGTATGGACCCTGGGAACCGCTGCGGCTTGGCTGCACGGTTTCGGAACCTGGCTGAAGGGGCAATCCATATTTGCCACTCCGGCGGAAAAAGCCGCAGCAGCCCATGCTTTCGATGCCGTATCCTGGTACGCGCAGCATCCCTTACAAACTGCATGGGCCTGGCTGACTACCCCGTCAGAGAAACTAAGCGCTCCCGAAGTTCGCAGTCTATGGCTTCTATTGAATGCCTTTGCCGCACTGGGTGGTGGTGCCTGCTGGTGGTGGCTGGCTCGGAACAGGATTTTAAAAAGGAAAAACAACTCCAATTATGTGCACGGCCTGAAAGTGATCAAGGACCCGGCACTTGGGTTGTCTCGCTGGGCCGGCCTGAACGACCTGGTAAAGTTTTGCGAATTCGGCCCGCCGGTGATGCCGGATGAAAACCCGAAAGGGAAAAATAAATTTCCCGGTGGCAATTTAATAGGCGAATTGGACGGCAAAATTGTACGGGTCAACTTTGAAAAAGTACCGGTTGACATGCCCAAAACGGCGCAGCACGCCGTATTTTTCGGGGGCACCGGTTCTGGCAAAACGTTCAGCATCGTAATAACAAACATAATTGCTGCCGTCGCGGAAGGACAAAGCATCGTGGTTATCGACCCCAAGGGAGAGATCTTCGAGACGGTCGGTGAGTGGCTTGAACAGAAAGGGTACGAAAACATCTGGGTGTTAAACTTCATGACACCACAACACAGCCACCGCTGGAACCCGGTAATTGAGTGTCTGGATGACGCTGAAATATCGGAAATGATCGATACCCTGTCAAAAAACGCTATCAGCGAATCATCCTATTTCGCGCTTAAGGGGATGGAACTGGCGGAAGCAATGATTGGTTTGCTCAAAGGCGATTTCCCCATTGAACAGCAACATATTCGTTCTTTGATGACCCTGGCTGCCTGGCCCGTAGAAAAGCTGGACTCCCGGTTTCGCGAAGCTTACAAAGCAGGGAGGATCAGCCCGCTCATCTATGAGCGCTGGCGGGGCGTGGTGAGACAGAATTACGAATACGCAATCTCAAACCTTACGGCGGTACTGAAAAATTTAACCACGGCGCCGCTGGCGGCCATGATGTCACAACAGGAAATCGACCTGCGCCAGGTGGGGCTCAAAAAGACGGCACTGTTTCTCATCATTCCGACGGGCGGTGAAGGGGTTTATTTAAAGCCAATCCTCTCCATATTCTATAAATTCCTTTTCAAACGCTTGGATAAACTGGCCTTCCAGAGCCCCGGCAAAAGGTTACCTGTCAATGTGCGGAACATATGGGACGAAATGGCCAACGTGGGCAGGATACCGGGTTTGACGGAAATCATCTCCACCGCCCGCAGCAAGGGCATACACATACAAATGATCTTGCAAACGCCGAGCCAGCTTGAATCCGTATACGGTGAAGCGGACGCGAAAACAATCATCGGTAACTGCCCCACGGTCATGCTCGCCGGCATCGCTCCCGCTGACATGGAACTGGCGCGGATGTTCAGCCAGCTCCTGGGCACGGCGGCGGTGGAAACTGAAAAAGTAAGCAAGGACGTGACAACTCCGGTGAAGCACTGGTTCGAGCCTGAAAAGAGAATCCAGACAGCTATACCACGCCCGCTAATGACTCCTACCGAAATTCTGCAGATAGATCCCAGGTATGGTATAGCGCTTTTGCAGTGGTCATATCCACTGTATCTGCGCAAAGTCGGCTGGACGGAATTGCCTCAAGCAAAAGAAATCAAGCAATGCGGTATGCTGCCGGTGGAACGGGTGATACCCGCCAGGGATTTCGAAATTAGTCTGCCGGAAATAGAAGTGGACGGAAAGGTTGCTGAAATTAACGCCTCAAGCAAAACGGCAACAAAAGGAGAGGAAACAACGGGTGCGTCCGGTACCGAACGGGCAGGGGTGCCCTGGTAGGAGGAACCAGCTCCTGGAAACGGTGACCAGCGGTGTGTCGCTTATCCAGGGGTTTTATTGAAAAGACTCTAATAAACGAGGGATGGAGGGTTGAGCGAAACTGCCTTAGATAGCCCCGACGGTAGTTCTTACCGGCTGAATTTTTCGGTAAACATGGACAAATTGGTCTGCATAACTTTTATAGAACAGTTCTCAGGTTTTGCGACGCTATCTTTTTTCTGAATAGGACCCTGGAAAAGCGTTGGGGTGGTTCTATGATCCCTGTTAAAATCATAAAAAGCAGGTTTGGTACCATTAACATTTACCCACCTTTGGAACAGCCTTCTCCGGATGACGAAGCAAGGTTATACGCGGTACTTGCTGAATGCCTGGCTATGAAACAGCCGCCGGCTGAAAACGAAAAAAGCCCGCAAACCGTATGTGAACAGGTTTACAGGGCTAAATGCTCTTTTGGTATTATGAGATAACTGCTTACTCGTCGGCA
>DYEX01000142.1 GCA_020725525.1 Desulfovirgula sp. | reverse complement strand
CTACGACTTTTCAAAAATCGCCGGTTTTTTGACAGTTGCTTTCCATTCTGGCATTGCTTTACAATGCAAAATGCCCATTTTTCAAGGCTTCGCGGATTTTTGGGGGTAAAATAACAGTTTCTGGCTTTCAAACTCGAGTTTGGGTTTCAAATACTTCCTCCACGCTTCTTCAACAGGGAGTCTCCAGTCATAAGGAACAGGTATAACCTGGTAACCAGCTTTTTCAAGACTATTTGTAAATTTAGTAAAAAGCATTTCAGCATCAACTACCTGTAATTTATTTTGGGGAGCGGGCATTTCTTTACTGAGTACTGGGTAAGGTTGTTTAATCGAACAACCCTCCCCTATTAAAGTACTACCCAAAATTCCGGGAACAAACAGTAATGGAGGTCGTGATTTCTCATGATGTAATTTTTTTAAAACTTCATATGTCAGCTCGTCCACGTAACCGGTTACGTCCAGTTGGTGTTCTTTCTTGTTTACTATCTGGAAGTAAGCAACGTTATTAAAGGTGATAGAGCCATATTTACCATCAAGTTCCCTTTTCTGGCTGCTGCAAAATACCGAGAGATATCTCTGGATTTCCTTAACCTTTTCCCCTGTAGTTCCTGTTCTTGCAATGAAGCCGCGCTTTTCCATTTCTTTGTATAAGGGATCACTGAAATCTCCCTTTTTGGCTTTACGGTAGGCTTCGGCCCGTGCATCGGCTTTTTTCTGTATTTCATTCTTCACGTTTAAGTCTATTGTTTGTGGTTTATATCCGCTTTTCCCACTATATGCGTTTTCAGCCCCCTGCGATATTATCTTCTGCTCTTCAATTATCTGGTTTACCCTGCTCAATTTCTCAGGGATTATAGAATAAAGCCGGTCCTCTTTTTCCGTGTTCCAGTACAGCTTATCCATGTCTTCCGCATCACGGTTGCCGGATATAAAAACCTGTCCTTTCTTGCCCTGAAAAATCTCGTCCCTGCAAATGAGCTCATCACCCGTGCTTCCATCATTTTTGATTTTTTTTTTTGTATATGGCGCCATTGTCTCCAGCCACATATAACCTGCCCTGTTTGGCAAGTTCGAAGGCGTCATGCCTGTATACTGTGACATTACTGAGCTTGGTCACGTTGTATAAAACTTCAACTGTTTTAAAGGCATAATTATTTGAAGGATCTACAGCAGTGACTTTGATGACATATTTTCCATCTTTAAACTTATCTGTTTTCAGGGTATACTTGAACGTATAGTTTTTGGCTTTAACTGGAACTTTGGTAAGATTTGTTTCTTTTCCTGAGGGGTCGGTTATATAAAGTCCTATTGCCTCAACTTTCATGTTATCAGTTATGTTCGTCTCTATTTCAATGTTGTTCCCTTTTTTATAAGCATTACCGCTTACAGGTTTTTTAATGGTTATACTTGGAGGAGTGGTATCGGTAGGTTTGGATGAAATAGTTTGCTGGTTCTTTGTTATGTTAGTGTCGGTTTTGTTAGAGAGCCAATGGAGGATGTTTAGAAATAACTTTTGTTGTTGTTTGTAGAATAGATCATCAGGCGTGGCAGAAATCCAGTCGAAACCTGCAGAAACGAATACCTTGCCAGTGCCGTAATGAGATGCGGCCATTACTGGAAGCGGTCCCGACGGTTCGGCTGGATCTTTCTTTTGGTGTTTCGTACCAACATCATATATAAAATTCAGCCAACTGTTGCTGTCCGTATAAGCAATTCCTTGTGCTGGTGGTTGTAGCTTTAGTGCTCCGCCCCAGAATATAAATTTGTCAACTCCCGTTGTAGTTGGATGTTTTTTTATATTTTTTATTATGACCCAGTCCCAGGTGTTTTTTGGGACCTCCATTATGGCTCCAGGTAAAAATTTTATTCCGAAATATTTTTCGCAATAGCTGTTCAGGTTGGTAAAGACATTATCGTATTCATCCATCTTATCGTATTCATCCATCAAAAGAAAAAGACTCCCGCCATTTTTCACATATTGGAC
Source organism: Desulfovirgula sp. (assembly GCA_020725525.1). Lineage (GTDB taxonomy): Bacteria > Bacillota > Desulfotomaculia > Desulfotomaculales > Desulfovirgulaceae > Desulfofundulus. The sequence continues at coordinate 64,836 of DYEX01000142.1, read as the reverse complement.
CAGCGCTTCTGCTTCTGATGGTGTTATATCATATTTATCATCATTAATTAGTTCACTTGTATTTCGATCTGGGTAAAACGGGTCCCGCCAACAAGGAGAGAAAACGACAATATCATAATTTTGTAAGTCTTCATATTCTATCAGTTTAAATTCTTTTCGTACCAAGGTATAATTGTATTTGGCAAGATTAGGTGCCATATGTTCCCAAAACTCCGGTATGACGTGGTATTGGTGATACTCGTTGCAAATGAACAAAACACTGCAGTTTTTTTCTGCGGCTGACGTCTGAGCGGGCAGGAAAACAATCATAACCAGAAAGAATGACAGTACAACTAAGCTGGCCAGGCCAGGGCGCTTGTAGCTACTGCGCTTCCGCCTGGAACTGCTGAAAGCGACGGCTGAAAGAAACATGATTTACATCCCCTTTTTTTTGCTTGTGATTATGGTGATGGATACCGGTACATTTAAGGAAATTGTGGGTTAAAGGAAAAGACTTGACCGGGTGCCAGAACAAGGCCGTTTTAGTTTCTTACAGCCACTCCCGCATTGCACACATTTGCCTATCCACCTGCAGAGTAGCGAAAAATATGGAGTAGGAAGACAGCTCTTTTTCTACGTACGAGCTGTCTTCTTGTAGCTGAGTTTTTGATTCTTTATATTTTTATCTCCCCATTGGTGTCTTTTTTCCAATATGTACAGATGCATTTATTCCCACACATTTACTGTCAAATGTTCTACCATCATATACTTTGTTTAATATATCTTTTTTATCTCTAACTGTAGTTAGAATATTTTGGTAAACTGTTTCATAACTGTTTGGATAAAATATTTTTAGCATTTTTTTTAAGGGTTCTTCATTATTCGCATAAGGATTAACTTCCATTACAAAAACTTTTTCATTTGGGTAATATGTTATGTGCAAAAAGAAGTTGTAAAACAGGTATTTTTCTGAAATTCCTACGTTGCTAACTTCTTTCTGGATTTCCAAAAATTCTTGGGGAATATCTTTATTTGCAATAGAACTATTATTTTTTATATCCCTCCACAGTCCGGCTGGAAGACTGCTGGCGTCAGGCAGGTTCCCCGGCGGGCCAATCAGCACCGCCTGAAGTTTATTATCCCATCCCGTAGCGTAACCCAGCGCCTCGGCAACCCACCTGGCCGGCAGGAACAGGCGGCCGTTCCTGAGGACGGGAGAGGTGTCCATCCGGTAATTATTATTATTTATACTGATTGTCTGGCTATTCAGCGTAAGTTTTATGATCTTTTCATTTGCCTGCAATTCGATGGTTTGACTGCTGGCATCCCAGGCGACGTTTTTTTCGCTAACGCCCAGCGCATAGGCCAGGTAGCGCAGGGGGACAAATACCCTCCCCCGTTCAATGAAGGGAGCCACGTCCATTTTGAATGCTGTGCCATTTACACTGTAATCGTTCCTGCCAACCACGAACGCGGCCTGGTTTGCTGCTGCGGTTGCCGGTGGAGGAGATGGCTGGTCCTTTGTCATGTCTTTATCGGTCTTATTGGAAGGTTCGTGTGTTGCGGATGGCTGGCTCTTTAGTTCATCTGTGTTGCTGGTCTTGTCTGAAAGCCAACCAAGAATGTTCAAAAATAATTTTTGGCTCTGTTTATATTCATCTGTGCCGGGTTCCCAACCTACAACCCAATCATCGTCTGCAATACCAATTACTTTGCCGTTACCGTACTGTGTGACGGCTATTACAGGAAATGGTCCATTCGAATCATCAGGTCCTTGTTCTCGAGCATGATTCCATGCTTCACTGTTCAACCAGCAGTTGCTACTTGTATAAGCAATACCCTTGGCAGGTTGTTGAATTTTCAGGGCTCCCACTTCATTTACTGGTTGCAACTTGGTAAATCCTGTAGTAATACTGTGTGATTTGAAATCTATTGTATAAAAATTACGTGAATTAGATAAGACAACACCTGGTAGAAATTTAATGCCGAAATACTTCTCTGTAAAAGTATTCAGATTACTAAAGCCTTCTCCATCGTTTTCATCGGAAAAGAGTAAAAGACTTCCGCCATTTTTAACGTATTTAACCAGTGCTTCCGCTTCAGGAAAAGTTACATCAACGCCATGTTTAATAAAACCACCTTCTTCTTTATACCGCCACAGAGGTGAATAGACAACTATATCGTAGCCGCGTATATCTTCGTATTTTATAGGTTTAAGATTTTTTCGCGATAGTGAAAAATTACGCCCTGTCAAATAATCCGATATAAAACTCCAGGCACCTTCGGGTAATACCCCCATTGTTGCTCCCATTGGACCCCATAAAGGATATTCCTCGCAAATGAACAAAACACTGCATTTTTTCTGGGCTGCCAGGGCCTGACCGGCCAGGCAGACACTCAGCACCAGAACAACAGCCGTTGCCAGTGCACCAGCCAGTACGGGACACTTTCTTCTGGTTTTTCCGGAAGCACCGGTTGTCATTGCCATACTCTCAACCCCCTTCTTTTTCTCTGGTGGTATTAAACCGGTTCAATTTAAAATTGCAACAGAGTAATTCAACATAATTTCAGTTGTTTTAACGGCCCGTTTATCCCCCCTCGCCTGTAAAAACATGGATTTCCCTTTTGCTCTCATCCCACTTTTATCGTAATAACTAATTAAATCTCCATCTAACTGGCATATAATTACGGTTTTTTGTCCTGAAATCATAATTTTGTTTCCCGAAATTACGTTTTCATGATAGGGTCTTTTTTTCAGCCCTCTTTTTTGATACAATTTTACTTCAGATAAATTTACTGGGGGGAGGCCCCGGCTTTTGCCCTTGAAGGTATCCATTATATTCAAAACTTTCCCCGGGATTTTTCTCATGTTTTTAATTGCCTTTCTGGCCCGGGGGGGAGGCGATTTGGGATTGCCCTGGTGGCCGGGGTTGGAGAATCTTCTCGCCGGCAGCCCCCTGGCCAGGAGGGTGTTTATTGATATTCTTCATCTGAACCACATTCTTATCTCTATCATCCTGGGTATGCTGGTGGGGAATCTTTTAGGCATACCCCGCTGGGCGGCGGCAGGTATCCGAACTTCCAGCCTGTTCATTAAAATAGGCGTTATTTTGCTGGGTTCGCTTTACAGCGTTACTGATCTGGCCAGGCTGGGCAGTACGGCCGTTCTCATCATCGTCGGCTTTATCGTCTTTATGCTGTTGTTTACCGTCTGGCTGGGAAAAAGGGTGGGTATGGACCCGGCCGGTGCGGCCACCCTGGCGGCAGGCACGGCGGTATGCGGTGTTTCGGCCATCCTGGCCACCGCCCCGGCGGTGCGGGCAAAGACCACCGATGTGGTGTACTCCATCGCCACCATTCTTTTCTTTGGCCTGATAAGCCTGTTTATCTTTCCGGTGGTGGGTACGCTGGTGGGTTTGAGCCCCCACCAGTTTGGCGTATGGGCCGGTACGGGCATAATGAGTTCCGGTCAGGTTCTGGCAGTATGCCTCACCTTTGACCCCGGTACCGTCACCCATCCTTCAGAAAGCCTGAAAACGGGGGAGATTTACAACCTGACGCGGGTAATTTTCCTGCCCTTCGTGGTGCTTTTTCTGGCCTTGTTTGCCAGCCGCTACTTCACGGCGGAGGACGAAGTCAACATTAATACCGGTCTGTGGAGTAAATTTCCCGTTTTTGTGCTGGGTTTCCTGACCATGGTTTTTCTCACTTCCTTCGGCTTTTTGGGGCCCACGTCGCCCCCTTCCAGGGAGCTTACCATCATCCGGCACCTGTACAGCTGGTTTTTTGCCATCGGCCTGGCCGGCCAGGGGATGCGGATATCTCTGGCTGAATTGCGCCGGGCGGGGAGCAAGCCGCTTCTGGTGGGCACTGTGGCCGCCTTTGTAAAGGCCCTGCTGGCCCTGATGGTGGTGATCCTGTTTGTACCGCGGGAACCCTGAAAAATGTAAAGGGGTGCCAGAAATGTTGCTATATCCGGATAAAAATGAACGTTCTCCGGGGGATGAGGAAGAATTTTTTTCCGTGTTTGTTACGGAAAGGCTGGAGGATTATCTGGCCCTTTCCCTGGCGGCGTTAATCCTGATCGTCATTCTCTTATTTTTTTAAAATGGCGGAACCTCGCCGCCGGTAGACAGGGAAAGAGATTTATCCAGCAAAAGCGGGAATAAAACCCTTTGTCCACAAAAATGAAAAATATTTGTTTTACATTGGAAAAAAATGAATAAGTCTCTCCCTCCTGTTATATACTATCACTGGGAACTTTAAGCGCCAGATTGCAAAAAGGGAGGGAAGGGTGACCATGAAAGCAACGGGTATTGTTCGCCGCATTGACGATCTAGGAAGAGTGGTAATTCCCAAGGAAATCAGAAGGACGCTTCGCATCCGTGAAGGGGACCCTCTGGAGATTTTCGTGGACAGGGAAGGTGAAGTAATCTTAAAAAAATACTCGCCCATTGGCGAGTTGGGGGACTTCGCCAAAGAATATGCCGATTCGCTGCATGAAGCCCTGGGACACATTGCCTGCATTGCCGACCGGGATACCATTATTGCCGTTGCCGGGGCGCCCAAGAAGGAATACCTGAATAAACCCATTGGTGCGGCTGTGGAAAAGGTGATGGAAGAACGCAAGGCAGTGGTCATTAATAATCCCGGGGAAGATCCTTACTGCAAGGAATGTCTGACGGCGGAAGAAGGGGAATGCAAATATTCGGCGGAAGTGATTGCCCCCATCATTGCCGAAGGCGATCCCATCGGGGCGGTGATTCTGGCATCCAGGGAACCGGACGTAAAAATGGGCGAACTGGAGTTGAAGCTGGCCGAAACGGCAGCCGGCTTCCTGGCCAAACAAATGGAACAGTAAAAAGGTGGCCTGCCGGGCCACTTTTTTGTTGGGTAAGGCCGTTATGTTTTCCCCCGGGGGTTTTCAATATTGTACCTTATTTGTGTCTTGATGTATAATTACTTTTATGTGATGACGATATTAGCATTGGGGGTGTAAAAACCCGGTTTTTGCGGGTTTGGTTATGGGTGCAGAGATTACCGTGGTTGGATTGGGGCCGGGTCATCCCGGACACCTGCCCCTGTCCGTATGGGAGGTGTTGCAGGGAGGGAAACGAGTATTTATACGTACAGAGCAACATCCGGTAGTTCCCTGGCTGAAAGAAAAGGGGGTCCCTTTTAAGACCTTTGATTACCTCTACGAAACCGGTCAAGATTTTCAGGACGTGTACCGCTATATGGCCGAAACCCTTTTAAGTGAAGCGGCCAGGGAACCGCTGGTTTTTGCCGTGCCCGGCCATCCTCTGGTGGCGGAAGAGGCTGTGCGCCTCGTGTTGCAGGAGGGGCCCCGGCGGGGCTTGAAAGTAGATGTTCTTCCGGCCATGAGTTTTCTGGATGTGGTTTGTGCCGCCCTGGGACTGGATCCGGTTAATGGTTTACACCTGGTGGACGGTTTGCGCCTTGACCGGCAGAAACCGGTACCGGGGGTAGCCAACATTGTTTTTCAGGTTTACAGCCGTCTTGTGGCTTCAGACGTAAAACTCACCTTAATGGAGTATTACCCCGAAACACATCCAGTGACGGTGATACGGGCGGCAGGGGTGCCGGATTTGGAGCGGATTGAGGAGCACCCTCTCTATGAGCTGGACCGGCTGGACTGGTTTGATCATTTAACCAGCCTGTATCTTCCCCCCTGCCCCGGGGCAGCCGGGCAGTGCCATTATCCCCTGGACTCCCTGGTAGAGGTGATGGCCACCCTGCGGGGCGAGAGGGGTTGTCCCTGGGACCGGGAGCAGACCCACCGCAGCCTGCGCCCCTTCTTGCTGGAAGAGGCCTACGAAGTGCTGGAAGCTATTGACCAGGAAGACATGTATAAACTTTGTGAGGAATTGGGAGACTTATTGTTACAAATAGTATTTCACAGCCAGCTGGCCAGGGAACAGGGCTTCTTCAATATAAACGATGTGGTGAAGGGAATTACCGCTAAAATGCTGCGCCGGCACCCCCATGTCTTTGGAGATATTTCGGTGCGGGATAGTGCGGAAGTGCTGGCTAACTGGGACAAAATTAAGGCCCGGGAAAAAGGTAAACAGGAACCGGTTTCTATTTTAAAAGAAGTTCCCCGATCTTTGCCGGCCCTTATGCAGGCCAGCTCTATTCAAGCCCGGGCAGCCAGGGTTGGTTTTGACTGGCCCGATTACCGGGGTGCCCTGGATAAGGTTGTCGAGGAGTTACAGGAGGTACGACAGGTCCTTTCCGGGGGCCGGACGGCGGAACTGGAAAGAGAACTGGGAGATTTGCTCTTTGCAGTAGTTAACTTATCCCGGCTGCTGGGTGTGGAAGCCGAAGTGGCCCTGACGGGGACCATCGACCGTTTTCGACGCCGCTTTCAGTATATAGAAGAGAGGGCGCGACAATGCGGCCGTGACCTGGCCAGCTTTACCCTGGACCAGCTCGACGCCTGGTGGGAGGAGGCAAAGAAGGTGGAACAGATAGAAAAAAAGAGGAATAATTTTCATGCCGGGAGGAAACCCAAGAGATTTAGCGAATAATAAGTCAGACTATGTCTAAACCTTCTGAGGGGGGTATTTATGAACAAAGCAGAACTCATTTCCCAGGTGGCTGAGAAAACAGAATTAACCAAAAAGGATGCCGAAAAGGCTGTGAGCGCCGTGCTGGCCGCCATTGAAGAGGCTCTCGCCCGGGGGGATAAGGTTCAGCTGGTCGGCTTTGGTACCTTTGAAATTCGTGAACGGGCTGCCCGCAAGGGCCGCAACCCACAAACGGGGGAAGAAATCGAGATTGCCGCCGCCCGTGTGCCCGTATTCAAAGCCGGCAAAGCCCTGCGGGATGCAGTTTCAACTGCTACATAAAAGTAAAAGCAGAAAGAGGCCTGAAAATAGGGCCTCTATTTTATTTTCAAGGCAAAAAGGGCGGATGCACGAGCTAACTGAAAGGACAGGCCTTATTTTATTCCCTGTGGCCGAAAATCAGCGTCGACTGCATGTGTGTATTTGTGGTAATATTAACAATAAATACCATTGGGGGTGGTAAACGTGCGTTTCATAAGACCCACCGGAATCCGGGGAACAGGCAGGGGGGAGTCCATTGCAGGTAAGTGCTTGCATCCAGGTATAAGGGCACTGTTTCCGGGCTTCCGGGGTTTGTGCCGTGCTCCCACCCGGGTGTTACGACCGCGAATGCGCACGGAGGTGAGGGGACCTTGACGGTTTAAGGGGCCGGCAAAAGGGGAGACGGTTGGTGGTGCGGGGTATTCCTTTGAGGTGAGGACGCCTGGTCCAGGAATGCGTAGGGCTGATTTTAAAAAAGCCGTTTTAAAACGTGTAATAACGGTACCCCGCCATCAACAGGCAAGAGTTTTCGGGTTACCGTACCGGCCGGCCGTACGGAATTTAATAAGGTAAGGAGGTGTGACAGGTACTGCCGGTGTGGGCATAATTTTATCCCTCCGGGCAAAGAATAAAGGGCAAATGCCAGCAATGCCTTTTTCTCTACGGAGGGGAAGAAAGATGTTGAAGCCTGTGTTCACCCGCGCAGTTATTGTCACCACCCTGATCGGTCTTTTAATTGCCGGCTGCACCAGGGCGGCACCCCGCAAACCGGCACCTCCCGCCCCCGGCCGGGAGCCTACCATCAGCCTCTATGTGAACGAAACCGGTGAAAGGAAAAACATAAAACTGGAAGACTATGTGGCCGGCGTAGTGGCGGCGGAAATGGAACCGACCTGGCCGGTCAATGCCCTGGCAGCCCAGGCCATTCTGGCCCGTACCTTTACCATGGAAAACGTCAGGGCCGGACGGGTAAAGAAACTCCACGGCACCGATGCCTCCACCAGTGTCCAGGAGTTTCAGGCCTACGATCCCTCCCGCATTAACGATAATGTGCGCCAGGCAGTGGCCCGCACCCGGGGAGAGGTAGCCATGTACAGGGGGGACTATATTAAGGCCTGGTTCAATGCCTGCGATGGTGGTGTGACCGCCTCGGCGGCCGAGGGGCTGGCCTACACCAGGACTCCCACGCCTTATGTACGGGCGGGCGCGAGGGATAACTGCCTGTCGATTACAACACCGGAGAACCGGCATTGGGAGAGGCGCATTCCTTTAGAACAGGTCCGGGCAGCAGTAACGAAGATTACCGGGCAGGATCCGGGGCCAATTACATCGGTGCGGATAGTGCGCCGCGGCCCCTCTGGCCGGGCCGAGCAACTGCAGATCGGAAAAGTGACTGTGAGTGGCCCGGCACTCCGCCTGGCCCTGGGCAGTGAGTGGGTGCGCTCCATGCTCCTCACCAGTGCCCGGGTAGAGGGCAATGCCCTGGTTCTAACCGGGAAAGGGTTCGGACACGGTGTGGGCATGTGCCAGTGGGGGGCCAGGCTACTGGCCCAAAAGGGACGTTCTCCGGAGGACATTGTCCGTTTTTACTTCAAGGACATCGAAATAAGAAAGCTGTGGCAATAGGTGGTGCCAACCACCGTTTTTTTTTGCATAAAACTAACCGGTCTGCATAGATATGAAAATGAACAGTCCGGGGGTGAGGCCCGTGGAAGGTAAGCATAAAGTAATGTTGGCCGACCGCAAATACCTGGTGGTGGAGGGTGTGCGACATGTGGAAAGCTTTGACGAAAAGGAGATTACCCTGGACACCACCATGGGATTTTTAATTCTAAAGGGCGAGGGTTTGCATATCACTCAACTGGACCTGCAAAAAGGCAATTTAACTGCTGAGGGTTTCTTTGCCAGCTTTTTGTTCCAGGAAGGTAAGGGGAAGGGCCGGGTAAAGGGACAAAACGTGTTGAAAAGGCTGCTAAAATAAAGACCATAAGCGCGCAGGCAGCGCTTTTTTTACTGGCGGGGTGATGATTCCCATGACTCTGGCAGACCAGCTAAACGCCTTCCTTTTAACCATGATCATCGGTTTGGTTTCCGGTCTTACCTATGATCTTTACCGGGTTTTGCGGGAACTGCTCCGCCTCCGGAAGACCGGTACTTTTGTCGGTGATTTGCTTTTCTGGATGTTCCTGCTGGTGCTGGTGTTTGCCCTCCTACTGGTGGGCAATAATGGTGAGGTGCGCTTTTATGTTTTGCTGGGACTGGCCCTGGGGGCGGCGATACATCTGGTCTTTTTCAGTTCATCAGCCCGTCGTTTAATTTACCGGACTATATATTTCCTGTTCCGTACGACCCAAATAATTGCCGCAGGGGCACTGGTCCTCTGGCGTATACTTACCTTCCCCTTCCGGGTCCTTTTTTTCCTGGTCACCTGGCCCGTGGCTCAGGGAGGGCGCGCTTTACGCCTGGCGGGCAGGGGAATTGGCCGGGCGGGTAAAGGTGTCTTGGCCCCTCCCGTGCACCGTTTTTCAAGCGGCCTGCGCGCCAGGTGGCAGCGGTTTAGCAGCCGGTGGCACCCGCGCGGTAAAGATTAAGATGCATCAAGATTGGTGAAGGCTTTCAAAAAAAATGCGAAAAGACGGTTTTGTCCAGATCGTTCATCCTCCGGGGTGAACGATATTTTTTGCATCCACTCAGCGAGCACAATAAAGTGCTAGGTGCAGTCATAATTGTCCACAGGCCGGGTGGGGGGATGCCTCGAATAAGATGCCTCGAATAAATAGGCTAAAAACAGATGATAATTTGGAACGATTGGAAGTGTTTTTACTTAACAAATATTCACAAATATGGTGCAGGAGGGTTGCTTGTGAGCCGGGTCAAGGTGATGATTGCCCCCGGCAGGTATGTTCAGGGAGCGGGGGCACTGGCGGAAATCGGTGAGCATGTCAGCAGGCTGGGTAAAAAGGTCTTTGTAACCGGAGGCAGGGCCATTGGACAGGCTTACCTGCGGCGGCATGGTATCACTGCTGAATAATGATGGGTAAAAACCCCTTCCCGGAGGCATTCCTGCCAGCTCTGGGTATCTCCGGGAAGGGGGTTTACCATAAATCAAATTAACTCAACAAATATTTAAGGAGGTTGAATTATTGATGAGTGGAGAAGCGTTGGGCATGGTGGAGACGCGGGGACTGGTACCGGCCATCGAAGCGGCGGACGCCATGGTAAAGGCGGCAAACGTGGTCCTGCTGGGTTATGAAAAGATCGGTTCCGGCCTGGTTACGGTTATGGTCCGTGGCGACGTGGGCGCGGTCAAGGCTGCCACTGATGCCGGTGCGGCTGCAGCCAAGCGGGTTGGAGAAGTGGTCTCCGTGCACGTCATTCCGCGCCCGCACACCGACGTGGAGAAGATCTTGCCTGCACCAGATAAGAAGTGATTTGGAGGTGACTTAGATGGATGAGCAACTGGTCCAGAAGGTACTGGAACAGGTGATGAAAAAAGTGGGTGCGGCCAGCAGCAGTGCTGCGGCATCCAGCGCGCCCGCCAGTTCCTCTCCTGTTTCCGAAAAGGCTGCAGCAATGGGTTTGACCTCCTTACCTACCGAATTTGTCGGTACAGCCATGGGGGATACTATCGGCCTGGTTATTGCCAACGTTGATCCGCTGCTCCACGAGAAGATGGGGCTGGACAGCCGTTACCGGTCCATCGGCATCCTGGGCGGCCGGGTTGGTGCCGGTCCGCAGATCATGGCGGCGGATGAAGCGGTGAAGGCAACCAATACTGAGGTCGTGGCTGTCGAACTGCCCCGGGATACCAGGGGTGGTGCCGGTCATGGCAGCCTGATCATCTTCGGAGCCGAGGAAGTTTCCGATGCCCGCCGGGCGGTGGAAGTTGCGTTGCAGGAATTACAGAGAACCTTCGGGGACGTTTACGTTAATGACGCGGGCCATCTGGAGTTCCAGTATACGGCGCGGGCCAGCCATGCCCTGGAGAAAGCGTTTGGGGCGCCGCTGGGGCGGGCATTCGGCCTGATCGTAGGTGCACCTGCAGCCATCGGCGTGGTCTGCTGCGATACAGCGGTCAAGGCAGCGGAGGTGCAGGTGATTGGTTACGCCAGCCCGGCCAAGGGGACAAGTTTTACCAACGAAGCCATCCTTTTTATCTCGGGTGATTCCGGTGCTGTCCGCCAGGCTCTTATTGCTGCCCGGGAAGTCGGGATCGCCCTGCTCAGTACTATGGGAGAGAAACCCCAATCCTTGACCAGGCCCTATATTTAACAGTGTGGGAGGTGAGGATTAATGGCTAAACGTTCCAAACGATTTGAGGTTCTGGCAAAAAGGCCGGTTAACCAGGACGGGTTTGTGGCGGAATGGCCGGAAGTAGGCCTGATAGCCATGAACAGTCCTTTCGATCCAAAACCCAGCCTGAAGATCGAAAACGGCCGGGTAGTGGAGATGGACGGCAAGCGCCGTGAAGATTTCGACATGATCGAGCAATTTATTGCCGATTATTTTATCGATGTTAGTGTCGCCCCGGAAGTAATGACCATGGATTCAGCGCAGATTGCCAGGATGATCGTGGACATTAACGTGCCTCGCACAGAAATTGCCAGGCTGGCTCAGGGCATGACCCCGGCCAAAGTAGTCGAAGTGCTCGGGCACATGAACATCGTGGAAATCATGATGGGCATGATGAAAATGCGTGCCCGCAAGACGCCGGCCAATCAATGCCACGTCACCAATTTGCGGGATAACCCGGTGCAGATCGCTGCGGATGCAGCAGAAGCTGCCCTGCGGGGATTTGCCGAGCAGGAAACCACCGTGGGCGTGGTCCGCTATGCTCCTTTCAACGCCCTGTCCCTGCTGGTCGGTTCCCAGACGGGTCGCGGCGGCGTGCTCACCCAGTGTGCTCTGGAGGAAGCTACCGAGTTGCAGCTCGGGATGCGCGGCCTTACCTCTTACGCCGAAACTATTTCGGTTTACGGTACGGAACAGGTGTTTGTTGACGGTGACGATACGCCGTGGTCCAAAGCGTTCCTGGCCTCGGCTTACGCTTCCCGCGGCCTGAAGATGCGCTTTACTTCGGGTACCGGTTCGGAGGTGCAGATGGGTTACGCTGAAGGCAAGTCCATGCTTTACCTGGAAGCCCGCTGCGTAATGCTCACCAAGGGTGCGGGTGTGCAGGGCCTGCAAAACGGTTCCATCAGCTGCATCGGCGTGCCGGGTGCCGTACCTACAGGTATCCGGGCGGTGGCGGCTGAAAACCTGATCACCATGATGCTGGATCTGGAAGTGGCTTCTGGTAACGACCAGACCTTTTCCCACTCGGATATACGGCGGACTGCCCGGCTGCTTCCCCAGTTCGCAGCAGGTACGGACTTTATCTTCTCCGGGTACAGCGCAGTACCCAACTACGACAACATGTTTGCGGGGTCCAACTTTGATATCGAGGATATGGACGATTACCTGATCCTGCAGCGGGACCTGATGGTGGACGGTGGTGTGAGACCGGTCAGCGAGGAAGAAGTCGTTGCTGTACGCAACCGGGCAGCCAGGGCGCTGCAGGCGGTGTTTAAGGAGCTGGGCCTGCCTGAAATCACCGACGAGGAAGTTGAGGCCGCTACCTACGCGCACGGTTCCGAAGATATGCCGCCCCGCAAGGTGGCAGAAGACCTCAAGGCGGCTCAGGACATGATCGCACGCGGCGTGACCGGCCTGGATGTGGTCAAGGCCCTGGCCAAACACGGCTTTGAAGATATCGCACAAAATATACTCAACATGCTCAAGCAAAGGGTATCCGGTGACTACCTGCATACCTCTGCCATTCTGGATCAGCATTTCCATGTCATCTCTGCAGTAAACGATCTTAACGACTACCGGGGTCCAGGAACCGGTTACCGTTTGAGTAAGGAGCGCTGGGAGGAAATCAAGAATATTGTCCAGGCTCTGCGGCCTGAAGACATGGAAATCTAGGGGGAGGTGAAAGGGAATGGTGGACAGCGCCCTGATTGAGAAGATCGTGGAACAGGTAATACAGGAAATGTCGCGGTTGCAGAGCAGCGGGTATGCGGGGAATGTGGACAGGACTTCCGCTGCTCCAGCGATAGCGCAAGGGCAGGGGCTGGTGCTGGCAGAAAAAGGGGAAGCGCGGCCCGGCAGTGACCGCAGTGAGGTGGTAATCGGTCTTGCGCCCGCATTTGGGGATAAATTTACCAGGACCATTGTTGGTCTGCCTCACGCGGATGTGTTGCGTGAAATCATGGCCGGTATTGAAGAAGAGGGCTGCCGCGCCCGTGTGATAAGAGTCGGGAAAACATCGGATGTGGCTTTCATAGCTCATGAGGCGGCCAAACTTTCGGGTTCCGGTATAGGTATCGGAATTCAATCCCGTGGGACGACAGTGATTCACCAGAAAGACCTTCCTCCTTTAAGCAACCTGGAACTGTTTCCGCAGTCACCTCTCCTGGACCTGGAGACGTACAGGGCTATCGGGCGGAACGCAGCCCGTTATGCCAGGGGTGAAAACCCGGATCCGGTGCCGGTTCGCAACGATCAAATGGCCCGGCCCAAGTACCAGGCCCGGGCAGCGGTTATGCACATCAAAGAAACACAGTTCGTGGTGCCCGGAGCCAGTTCTACAGAACTGGAACCCCGGTTTCACTAAGGAGGAGGTGCCGCGATGGATGCCCGTTATATAGAGCAGCTGGTGCGTGAAGTTATCAAGCAGATGAGCAATGTGGCCGGCGAGGAAAACACGCCGGCGGCAAGTGCCTGCGCCCAAGTTGGAAAAGCAGAGTGCGACCTGCAGCCCGGGAAGGATTACCCGCTGGCAGAGAAGCGGCCTGAATTAATCCGCACAGCTACAGGCAAAAAACTGGAAGAATTAACCATTGAAAACGTCCTGAACGGCAGAATTACCCCTCAGGACGTGCGGATCACGCCGGACGCCCTGCTCATGCAGGCCCGGATTGCTGAAGCGTGCGGCCGTAAACAGCTTGCTCAGAATTTCCGCCGGGCGGCAGAGCTGACCAGGGTGCCTGACGAACGCATCCTGGAGATTTACAACGCCTTGAGGCCGTACAGGTCGACCAGGGCGGAGCTTCTGGCCATTGCCGACGAACTGGAGCAAAAGTACGGTGCCAGGATCAATGCTGCCTTTGTGCGGGAAGCGGCCGATGTCTACGAGCGTCGCGGGCGGCTGCGTACTGCATGAAGAAGACAAAGGAGCCTTGGGCAATGACGATCATTGCAGGGGTGGATATCGGGAACAACTCAACCGAAGTAGCTCTGGCTAAGGTAGAGGCGGGCGGACGGGTCAGTTTCCTGGCCAGTTCGCTCGTTCCTACTACCGGTATAAAGGGGACGGTAGATAATGTCCCCGGTGTAAAGCGGGCCCTGGAAGAAGCTGCGGCCCGGGCCGGCTGCCGCCTGAATGACATCTCTTTATTGCGTTTGAATGAGGCGACGCCCGTAATCGCAGATGTGGCCATGGAGGCTATTACCGAAACGATAATTACGGAATCCACCATGATCGGACATAACCCGGCCACTCCGGGCGGCACCGGTTTGGGAGTGGGCAGGACGGTACCCGTGGACCGGTTGCCGTCCTGCGCTCCAGGTGACCGTGTGGTAGCCGTGGTCCCGGCCAGCATTACCTACGATACTGCTGCCCGCCTGATCAACCAGGCACTGGATAAAGGTATAGATGTGCAGGGGGCTATTGCCCAGCGGGATGACGGGGTGCTCATTTATAACAGGGTCAAAAAGCCCATTCCGGTGGTCGACGAGGTGCAGTATCTCGAGCGGGTGCCGCTTTCCATGCTCGCAGCGGTGGAAGTGGCCCCGCCCGGCGGCGTGATTCAAACATTATCAAACCCTTATGGTATCGCTACGGTATTCGATCTGACTCCCGAAGAAACCCGGAATGTAGTACCCGTAGCCCGGGCACTCACCGGCAATCGCTCTGCAGTGGTAATTAAAACACCTGCCGGGGATGTAAAGGAACGCCGCATTCCGGCCGGTCGTGTGATCCTGGAAGGTGAGAAGGGCCGGGCGGAGGTGGACCTGGAGGAAGGGGCCGGCCAGATCATGGCCGCTTTGGACCGGGTGGCACCGCTGATGGATGCCAGCGGTACTCCGGGTACCAACGTGGGTGGAATGCTGGAGAAAGTCCGGCAGGTGATGGCCGATTTAAGCGGCCAGTCCAGGGATGAGGTGCGGATCAGGGATATTCTCGCTGTTGATACGCTGGTTCCCCAGAGAGTGGTTGGCGGGCTGGCCGGGGAGTTTTCCAATGAAAATGCAGTGGCCCTGGCGGCAATGGTCAGAACCAGCCGTTTTCCCATGGAAGAAATTGCCCGCCGGCTGGAAACGGAGCTGGGCTTCCGTGTAGAGGTCGGCGGGGTGGAAGCGCAGATGGCCACCCTGGGAGCATTGACCACTCCCGGAGTGGACCGGCCTGTAGCCATTCTGGACCTGGGTGGCGGTTCCACTGACGCAGCATTTATCAATCAGGAGGGAAAATTAAGTTTTGTTCACCTGGCAGGGGCCGGTGAACTGGTAACCATGCTCATTGCTTCGGAATTGGGGCTGGAAGACCGCCACCTGGCAGAGGATATCAAGCGTTACCCGCTGGCGAAAGTGGAAAGCCTGTTCCACATTCGTATGGAAGATGGAACGGTGGTTTTCTATGACCAGGCTCTTGAGCCCGGTGTTTTCGGCCGGGTCGTGGTGGTTAAAGAAAGGGGCGAACTGGTTCCCGTTCCTGTAAATGAATCTGTCGAGAAGATTCGCGCGGTGCGGCGGGCGGCCAAAGAGAAAGTTTTTGTAACCAATGCTTTAAGAGCTCTAAGCCAGGTGGCTCCGGGGAAAAACATCCGGCTTATTGATTTTGTGGTTCTTGTCGGCGGGTCTGCCCTGGACTTTGAAGTGCCGCACCTCATGTCTGATGCGCTGGCCCACTATGGTGTTGTTACAGGGCGGGCCAACATCCGGGGTACGGAAGGGCCGCGTAACGCGGTGGCCACAGGTCTGGTCCTGTCTGCAGTTGATGGTCGGGCTGGGGGTATACGCCGATGAGCCCGGTTTACAACAGGTGGACGGGTGAACGCCCGGCGGTGGTATTGATGTGTCCGGGTCGAAGCGTTTCCGGGGTCCTGAGGCGGGAGATTTTGCTGGGGCTGGAAGAAGAAGGGGTGCCGGTGGTGGTGCAGGAAGGAAACGGGGATGCTGAAGAACTGGGCCACCAGGCAGCCCGCCTTTCCCCGCTTGAAGTGGGTATTGGACTTGACGGCCAGGGTAAAGCCGTAATTCACCACCGCAAGCTCCGCCGTCACCAGCCTGTGTTTACCGCCCATCTCAATTTAAGGCCGGAAGCAGCACGGATAGTGGGCACAAATGCGGCAAGGCTGGTAAAAGTGCTGCCCTTCAAGACCATATAAGCCATTGTTTTAATCAGGAGGAGGTGACCGGAAATTGGCCACCCGGGCTTTGGGCCTTATTGAAACGGTAGGACTGGTAGCAGCTGTGGAGGCTGCCGATGCCATGGCTAAAGCCGCTAATGTGGAGATGGTCGGTTACGAACTGACACAGGGCGGCGGAATGGTGGTGGTTAAGATTCGTGGGGACGTGGGAGCAGTAAAGGCTGCTGTCAGCGCTGGAGTAGCTGCTGCTTCGCGGGTGGGAAAGGTGGTATCTTCCCATGTCATTCCCCGTCCCCATCAAGAAGTGGAGCCTGTCATCAACAGTCCCGGGACCAGAGGCGGTGATCGTTTCAAAGCAAGGCTGACCGCCGGAGACGGGTCGACCGTGGCTGCTGGAGATTCCGTGACAGGGGAAGAAGCGGGACCGGAGACGGCGAAAGCCGATCCCGTTACTGAAAATCTGGAGCCTGAGAAAAAAAAACGCACAACCCCGGTTCTGGAAACAGGGAAACCCGGAGCGGGCGCGAAAGGCGTCGCAGGCACTGAAACATGAAACCCTGGCGGTACTCCGGTTTGCTTACGGCGCAAAGGGAAAGCATACCTCTTCAGCCTGCATTACGCTACCGGAAAAAGCTGACATAAAACTGGTCAAGGGTCACCGGTGCTCACGGAACAGGAAAAAATACAGGTAGGTGAAGCAGCTTGGAAATGAAACAATCAGCGGCGGCGCTGCCGCAGGAAATTCCCGGGGATGTAATTCACGCCCTGGTGCGGGCGGTAGTTGCGCAGGTCCAGCGGCGGCAGGCCGCGGAACAAGATATCCTGCGGGTGCCGGTGGGAGTATCAGCCCGTCACGTTCATCTGTCACCCGAGCATGTCGAGGCACTTTTCGGTCCCGGGTATAGCCTGACTCCCATCAGGGAACTGCAGCCCGGCCAGTACGCAGCCAGGGAATGCGTAACAGTTGTCGGGCCGCGCGGCGTACTCCAGAACGTCCGCGTTCTCGGTCCACCGAGGGGGAAAACGCAGGTGGAAATCTCCCGTACCGATTCTTATCTTCTGGGCATCGACCCTCCGGTCCGGGATTCGGGCGATCTGGCGGGCACGCCCGGAGCGGTTCTGGTCGGTCCCAGGCGGGCCGTCAACCTGGAGGAGGGTGTCATACTGGCCTGGCGGCATATTCACATGCCTGCCGATATGGCTGAACGCTGGGGGTTTAAGGATAGAGATCTGGTACGGGTGCGGACGGAAGGATTGCGGCGGGTAGTTTTCGACCGGGTACTGGTACGTGTATCTCCCGCATACCGCCTGGAAATCCATATCGATACCGATGAGGCCAATGCGGCCGGTCTTAAAAACGGGGATCATGTACAGGTGATCATCCATGACCAGTGAACAGCTTGTGCGGGCAAATGAATTGATCAGTTCCTTTAAGTCCTGTATTGATGAACCGCTCAAAACCTGGCAGGGACGCCTGCGTGTGGGTGTCGACCTTGGTACTGCCAATGTTGTGGTGGCGGTGGTAGACGAAACCGGCCACCCGGTGGCCGGGGCAGTGAAACCAGCACAGGTGGTGCGGGACGGCCTGGTGGTGGATTATGTGGGCGCCGTGAATATTGTGCGGCGCCTGGTGGAGAACCTGCGCGCGGTACTGGGAGCGGAATTATTGATGGCAGCCACTGCTGTACCGCCCGGAACTGGAGACAGGGATTCCAGAGCCACCAGGTACGTGGTTGAAAGTGCGGAACTTCAGGTCGTGAATGTAGTAGATGAACCTGCTGCTGCAGCCGCGGTGCTGGGGGTACGGGATGGAGCGGTGGTGGACGTGGGTGGCGGTACGACGGGCATTTCCATCCTTAAGGAAGGTGAAGTGGTATACACTGCCGATGAGCCGACCGGCGGCACTCACTTTACCCTGGTGATCAGCGGGCATTATGGGTTACCTTTTCATGAGGCTGAAGCCATAAAGCTGGATCCGGGCAGGCAGCCGGAACTCCTGCCCCTGGTCCGCCCGGTGATGGAGAAGGTAGCAGCTATTGTGCGGCGTCATCTCCAGGGGTGGGATGTACCCACTTTATACCTGGTTGGCGGTGCGTTCTCCTTTCACGGTTTTGTTGACGTGATGGAGCATCACCTGGATGTTCCTGTGCTGTGTCCTCCGGAGCCGCTGCTGGTGACCCCGCTGGGGATTGCCCTTTGCTGTCCGGCTGGCTAAGGGAGGCGAGCTTAAATGACCGGTGAAGAACTGGTGAATCGAATAGTAGAAGAGGTATTGCGCCGCCTGAACAGGGTACAGGTTCCTGTTTCACCTCCGCCCGGGCATCGCAGGATACTGGTTGTGGTTACGGGTGGGACCATCGGTGCGCGGGTTGCTCTGGAAGAGCTGGCATGCCTGAAGAAGGAGCGAGGGGTGGGGCTGGAGTATTTCATCCTTTTTTCCCGGTCGGCGGCGGCCATTCATGATCCTGAAAAGTGGGGACGGGAACTGCAGGCTGTCGATGTTTTGATTGAAGGTAAAAACAGCCGTGGCAGGAGCACAGAGGTTCTCAAGCTTTGTGATCTGGTGGTCGTGCCCGTACTCACACGAGCCACTGCAGCCCGCCTGGCCTCGCTGCTGCTGGATTCGGCAGCAGCAGAGGTGCTGGCGGATGCTCTGATGCGCGGGCTGCCGGTGATAGCGGCCGGTGATGCAGCAGACCCCGCCAGCGAAGGTTTTGCCCGTTTGGGAATGAACCGTGGCCGCCCGCCACTGGTTCAGGCGATGAAAGATAACCTGGAAAAAATTGCGGGTTACGGGGTCACTCTGGTGCCGGCCCGGGAATTGGGCAGTGTGGTGGCAGAAATGATTGGAAGGCGGGCTGATCCCGGAACTGCTCCTCAGTTGCTGTTAAGGAGTAAAAACGTGCCCGAAAGCCCCTACCAGTTGCCTGCCGTTTTATCGAGTGTGCCGGCAGTGGAGCAGCGTTCTGACCGGCGCATGGTTATTACCCGGACGGAACTGGATGCCCTGGTGAACAATAAGGGTGTGGTCAGGATTCCCAGGGGAGCACTGGTTACACCGCTGGCCTGGGATATAATCCGGGGTGCCGGCTGGCAGGTTGAAGAAGTATGACCCCGTTCAGTTTGAGAAGTGAATGGTTTAAAGAGAGGCAGGCGAACAAAGGATGATTTTGGGACGGGTGATTGGGACAGTAGTTTCCACGCGGAAGGATGAGCGGTTGACCGGCTTCAAGCTCCTGGTGGTCGAAACGCTGCAGCCCGGTAAAAAAACGGGGGTTGAAGAATTTGTAGCTGTGGATACCGTTGGGGCTGGAGTTGGGGAAACGGTACTGGTAGTGATGGGATCACCTGCCTCACGCACAATGACTGGTGCTGACGTGCTGGTACCGGTAGATGCTGCCATTGTCGGTATTGTTGATACCGTGGAGCTGGCCGGCAGCTGGTGAGGAAATAGTAATAAGTAGGTGGTCAGGTAGTGGAAAAAAGTCGCACGCTCAGGGTTTATACCCGTACCGGGGACAGGGGTGAGACATCTCTTCTGGGCGGGAGCAGGGTAAACAAGGACAGTCTGAGGGTCAGCGCTTACGGCACGGTTGATGAAGCAGGAGCGGCGCTGGCTCTGGGACGTTCGCTGGCCTGCTGCACATGGGTTCAGGAAGTGGCCGCCAGGGTACAGAAAGAGCTTTTTGTCGTATGTTCGGAGCTGGCACGCCCGGAAATACCTGCGGGTGGGACCCGCGTGGAAGATGAGATGATCGGCCGTCTTGAAAAGGATATAGACGAGGGACTGGAGCAAATTCCCACTTTGCGCGGATTTGCGATTTCCGGGCATGTCCCTGCCGAAGCAGCGTTTGACCTGGCCCGAACCATTACCCGCCGGGCAGAACGCCTGGTGGTGCGGCTTTCCAGGCGGGAAGCCGTGAGGGAAGAGGTAATCAGGTATTTAAATCGCCTTTCAGACCTTTTGTTTGTCCTGGCGAGAGTGGAGGCGCATGAGCATCTGGTCAAGCTGGTTATGACCAGGGTGCTGGAAAAAACAAGAGGGAGTGGTAATGTGAGGGAAGTGATTACTCTTGACATAGCCCGCCAGATTGCGGCGGCAGCAGAAGAGAAAGCTCACCAGATCGGGGTGCCCATGGTGATCGTGGTGGCTGATGGAGCAGGCAACCCGGTGCTGCTGGAGCGCATGCACGGTGCGCTGCTGGCCAGCCTGGATATTGCTGCAGGTAAAGCATATACAGCCGTGGCCTTGAAGATGGAAACGGAAAAGCTTTCTGTGCTGGCTGCTCCCGGCGGGCCGCTGTATGGCATCAATACCACCAACGGGGGTAGAATTGTTCCTTTTGGTGGAGGCATCCCACTTTATCAAGAAAACAATATTGTGGGGGCTATCGGCATCAGTGGTGGGAGCGTCGAGCAGGACATAGAAGTAGCCCGGGTTGGGGCTGAAAAATGGAATCAACTGCAGTGCCAGTAAGGTTTAACGTGTTCCGCCAGCTGGAGAAGACATGACAGGGAGGTTTTAATATGCAGGTGGCACAGGCTGAGATATACGCCATTGTAGAAAAAATATTAGAGAAGTTGAACCAGCAAGAAGAAGGTGTGCAGGGCGCCTTCTCCAGTTTGGATGAGGCAGTGGAGGCTGCCAGGCGGGCTCAGGAAAAACTGGCTCTTATGGACCTTGCCCGGCGGGAGGAGCTGGTACGGGCTTTGCGGGAGGCGGCCCTGGCCAATGTCCGGCTGCTGGCTGAAATGGCCGTCCAGGAGACTGGAAGGGGACGCGTAGAGGACAAAATAATGAAGAACACCCTGGCGGCACAGAAAACACCCGGCACTGAAGATTTAAAGCCTACGGCTTATACCGGTGATTACGGGCTGACCCTTGTCGAAATGGCTCCGGTGGGTGTAATCGGTGCCATTACCCCGGTGACCAACCCGGCGGCCACCATCATCAATAACAGTATCGGGATGATTGCTGCCGGTAATGCGGTGGTTTTCTCCCCCCATCCTTCAGCCGGGAAAACTTCATTGAAGACCATCGAGATTCTTCATGAGGCCATCATACGTGCCGGCGGTCCTTCCGGTCTGGTTGTAGGCCTCAGCGATCCATCCGTGGAAAAAGCCGGTCAGTTGATGCACCATCCGGGAATCAACATGCTTGTCGTGACCGGCGGTTCTGGCGTCGTAAAGGCAGCCCTGAGTTCCGGTAAAAAGGCTATCGGGGCCGGTGCGGGCAACCCGCCGGTGCTGGTAGACCACACAGCCGATATAGACAGGGCCGCCCGGGACATTGTTATGGGGGCCAGTTTTGATAACAACATGCCCTGCGTCTGTGAGAAAGTCCTGATCGTGGTTGAAGAAGTGGCTGACGACCTGATCCGCCGGATGCAGCGAGAAGGAGCCTTTCTGGTAAGGGGGAGGGAAGCAGACGCCCTGACCAGGCTGGCTTTCCATGAGGAAAGGGACGGCCATACAGTGCTCAACCGGGATCTGGTGGGTAAAGATGCTTCTTATATCCTGAAACAGATCGGCGCTAATATGGGTCGCGATACCCGCCTGGTCATTATGGAGACGGACCCGGATCATCCGTTTGTAACCCATGAGCAGATGATGCCTGTCCTGCCGGTCGTACGGGTACGTGACGTCGAAGAGGGGATCCAGCTGGCTGTGCGGGTGGAGGGTAACAACCGGCATACAGCCATCATGCATTCCAAGCATGTCGATTACATGACAGAATTTGCCCGGTCTGTCAAGACCACCATTTTTGTGAAAAATGCACCGTGTTATGCCGGCATTGGTGCGGGTGGCGAAGGTTACTGTACTTTTACCATTGCCGGTCCCACGGGCGAAGGCCTGACTTCGGCCAGGAGCTTTACCCGCCAACGTCGTTGCGTGCTGGTGGATGGTTTCCGGATTATTTAAAGAGCGGGTGGGTTGAGCAGTGATTGCGTGGAGCAGAGAGGAAATCATAAGCCGGTTGCGGCAGTCCGGTGTAGTAGGGGCCGGGGGTGCGGGATTTCCCGCCTATATGAAGGCTTCGAGCCGTGCGGAGTGGGTAATTGCCAACGCCGCTGAGTGTGAGCCTCTCTTACGCGGCAACCAGGAATTGCTCCGTTGTGCTGCTCGCGAAGTGATTGGCGGGCTGAAGATCATGATGCGTGCAACGGGTGCCGTCAGGGCCACTGTAGGGATTAAAGCCAAGTACAGGGCCGCTGCAGCAGCCCTGCGGGAAGCGCTGGCCGGCGAACCGGAAACGGCGGTGGAACTGCACTTTCTGGATGATTTTTACCCGGCTGGCGACGAGCATGTACTGGTGTATGAAGTTACCGGGCGCGTTATCCCTCCGGGAGGAATTCCCATCCAGGTTGGTGTGGTGGTCAATAACGTTGAGACGCTGTTCAATGTGAACCGCGCCATGGAAGGCCGGCCTGTAATTGAAAAAATAGTTACTGTGACCGGTGCTGTACAAAGGCCGGTGACCCTTCAGGTACCGGTGGGGACGCCTGTTAAAGACCTGCTCTACCTGGCCGGGGGGCCGCAAATAAAGACATTTGCCATTATAGAAGGGGGCCCGATGATGGGCCGCCTGGTGGACCTGGATGCTGTAGTTACGAGAACCACCGGCGGGATTATCGTCCTGCCGGCCGATCACCCCCTGGTTTTAAGCAAGAAGTTGGATATTGGTGTGGACCTGCGGCGGACGCGGGGAATGTGCTGCCACTGCGGTTACTGTACAGAACTCTGCCCCCGTTATCTGCTGGGCCACGGCCTGCGGCCGGACCGCAATATGGCCGGCCTGGCATATGCGACCGGTGAACTGGTTGCCGGGGGAGCCCCGTGGCTTTGTTCGGAATGCGGCCTGTGTGAGGTTTTCGCCTGTCCCATGGGTCTCAGTCCCAGGCGGGTAAATGCGTGGTTGAAGCGTCAAATGTCCCGCAGCGGTTTCAAGCCGCCCGGTGGTGAACTGCGAGGTGTGCATCCCCAGCGGCCATATCGCCGCGTACCTGCGGCGCGTCTGGTAGCACGGCTGGGACTCTTGCGCTATGATCTCCCGGCACCCCTTCAGGAGGAAAGCGTGCGTCCGCAGAAGGTGCGGTTGATGCTCAGACAGCATATAGGCGTGCCTGCAGTACCGGTTGTTGAAGCCGGGGAACGGGTGGCAGCCGGTCAGGTGGTGGCTGAGGTACCGGACAACGCTCTGGGTGTGCCGGTTCATGCCAGCATTGACGGCCGCGTTGCGCAGGTGTCCGCAGATGCAGTGACCATCGAGCCAGAAAGGGTGGGTGAAGGCGGTTGATGAATGCCTTAGGCATGGTGGAGTGGCGGGGCGTTGCCCGCGGCATAGCAGCCACAGATGCGTTGCTCAAATCTTCACCGGTCGAGCTGGTGCTGGCCACCCCCGTTTGTCCGGGTAAGTTTGTAGCCATGATCAGCGGTGAAGTAGGGGCCGTGCGCAATGCCGTACGTGCGGCGGAGGATTTTGACGCCGAAAATGTGGTAGATTCGCTTGTGCTCGGTACGGTGCATCCATCGGTGGTTCCGGCCCTGACCGGTACGTCAGCAGTTCCTGCCGCAAGGGGGGCGCTTGGAGTCATTGAGACCTTTGCCTGTGCGGCTGCCATCAAAGCAGGGGATGCTGCCGCTAAAGGCGGGCAGGTTCAGTTACTGGAGATCCGCCTGGCCCGGGGTCTGGGCGGTAAATCCATGGTTTTCCTGCAGGGTGAGGTGGCGGCAGTACAGGCGGCCGTGGGACGCGCTGTCGCTGCTGTGGAGAACGGCCTGATCGTGGGCGTGGAGGTAATTTCCAGCCTCCACAGGTCACTGTGGGAAAAGCTGTTTTAACAGGCAGGAGAAAGGAAGAAGTTTATGACGGAGCAGAACACCGGAGAAAAGATTCTCGTTATCAATCCCGGTTCCACCTCGACCAAAATAGCTTTTTTCATGGGTGAGGAGAAGCGGTGGGTTGAGAATATCGCCCATCCTGCGGATGAGCTGGCGGTTTTCCCACGCGTGGTTGACCAGCTTGACTACCGGCTACAGGCATTGCGCGGGGAATTACAGAACAGGGGCCTGGACGTGGAAGAGTTAACCGCCATTGCGGCCCGGGGCGGCTTGCTCAAGCCGATTCCCGGCGGCGTGTATGCAGTCGACCGGGCTATGCTTGAGGAACTGCGTGAAGAGCGTTACGGCAGGCATGCCTCCAACCTGGGTGCCCTTCTGGCCTATGAGCTGGGTTCTCCACACAACGTTCCTTCATATATCGTTGACCCCATCTGTGTGGATGAACTGGAACCGGTGGCCCGGATTTCCGGTTTGCCCCAGATCCAGCGGCGGAGCGTGTTTCACGCATTGAACCAGAAGCGCCAGGCCAGGCGTGCGGCAGCAGAACTGGGCAAGAAATACGAGGAAGTGAATCTGATTGTAGCACACCTGGGCGGTGGTATAACCGTCGGTGCACACCGGCGGGGCCGGGTGGTGGATGTAAGCAACGGGGTGGATGGGGAAGGCCCATTCACTCCTGAGCGCAGCGGTTCCCTCCCGGCGGCGGAGGTGGTGCAGCTGGCTTTTAGCGGTCGCTACACCCGGGAGGAACTGCTCCGCCTGATCAACGGGCGGGGAGGGTTTGTCGCTTACCTGGGGACGAACAGTGCCCGGGAGGTGGAGGAACGGGCCGCTGCAGGAGATACAGAAGCAGACCTCCTGTTTGCAGCACTGTGCTACCAGGTTGCCCGGGAGATTGGTGCCTGTGCGGCAGTGCTTTCCGGCCAGGTCGATGCGGTTGTGCTGACCGGCGGGCTGGCACATAGCCGGCGCGCAGTGGAAGAAATAAGAAAGCGGGTGGAATTTATTGCCCCGGTGCTGGTTTTCCCCGGCGAGGACGAGATGGCTGCCCTGGCCGAGGGTGTGCTGAGAGTCCTGAGGGGGGAGGAAGCACTGCGGTCTTACCAGGACGAGGGGGTGGGATGGACAGGCAAGGAAGAGAAAGTAGCGGGTTAAGATTAAGTGTGCGTACCGACAAAAAATATGAGGAGGGATTAAAAGAGCTGCAAGGGAGAGATTTAGTTGTTTTAAGTATTTGCAGAATCAACCTGTTGTACCTGTACTAACTGTTTTTCAACGAGCACATTTTCATCCAATTATTATATGAGGAGGAAGAAATATGAGCATCAAAATACTAATTTCTCCAAGTCGCTATGTGCAGGGCCCCGGGGCGATTCACTCCTTGGGTGAGCAGGTGAAAACCTTTGGGCAAAAAGCTTTCATAACAGGAGGAAAAACTGCCCTAAAAGAGACCCGTGCAGATATTGAAAAAAGTTTAAAGTAGCATAATGTAGGTTCTGTATTTGAAGTGTTTCGTGGAGAGTGTTGCGATAGCGAATTAGAGAGGCTTAAAGCTGCAGCTACAGCAGCGGGGGCGGATTTCATAGTTGCTGTAGGTGGAGGTAAAGTCATTGATGCAGGCAAAGCGGTTGCATGCTTAATGAATAAACCGGTTGTTATCGTTCCTACTATTGCTGCTACTGATGCCCCATGTAGCGCCCTCTCGGTTATTTACACAGAAGAAGGTGTCTTTGATCGTTACTTTATCCTACCCCAAAACCCCAATCTTCTGGTTGTGGATACTGCCATTATTGCTAAAGCTCCGGTACGCTTCCTGGTTTCTGGTATGGGAGATGCTCTTGCAACCTGGTTTGAAGCTGATTCTTGTGCTAAATCTGCAGCAAAGAATATTCCTGGTGGTTATACTACCGTTACTGCATTAAACCTGGCACGACTCTGTTATGATATCCTGTTAGAATATGGAGAGGCAGCCAGGCTTGCCGTAGAAAGGGGGGTAACCACACCGGCAGTTGAAAAGATAGTAGAAGCCAACACGCTGCTCAGCGGTATTGGTTTTGAAAGCTCTGGTCTTGCAGCAGCTCATGCTATTCATGATGGATTAACAGTACTGGAAGAGACCCATCATAGTTATCATGGGGAAAAAGTTGCCTTCGGTACCCTGGCCCACCTGGTCCTGGAAGACCGTCCATGGGCAGAAATTAATGAGGTCCTGGATTTTTGTACGAGGGTCGGGCTTCCTGTAACTCTGGCGCAGATAGGAGTTACAGATCCTACCCCTGAAAAGATTATGCGCGTGGCTGAAAAGGTATGTGAACCTGGTATGATGGTGCATAACATGCCTTTCCCTGTGACACCCCAGATGGTTTATAATGCAATATATGGTGCCGATGCCATTGGAAAAGCTTATCTCGCTAATAGAAAATAAAATGGTATGGTAAAATCTCTGCAAAGAGAAAAGCCGGAGCGAATTTATTTCGCTCCGGCAACACAAAATACAGGAGGTTATTATTAAGATGCAGTTTTTCCCTCTTGCTTTAAGTATAGCAGTTCTGGCAGGGATTTGGACATATTTTTCCGGCCAATTTAATCTTCTTACCTGGCCTGCTTTTGTTACATGGGCACTGTTTTTTGCTTCCGGGGGTAATGCAGACTCGGTTAAAAAAACGTTTTTTCCATCAGTTTGCGGAGTAATCCTGGGTTATTTAGCAGTCATTTGTGCCCCTTACCTGGGTGGCCCTGAACTGGGGATTGCTGTCGGAGTAACCATAATTGCCTTCATAATGGTCATGCTAGCACCTGTTGATCTTTTCGCCTTTGTACCTGCACAGTTTGCGTGCTGTGCGGCATTCTTTGGGGCGGGTGCCAGGTTCTGGCCAACGATAATTCCGCTCGTAATCGGGATAGGATTGGGATACATTTCCGCTATCCTACCCAATTTCTTTACTAAACAGGGTAAAAAGGATGCCGCAGTTCAATAGGATAATTTTATAACCCCAAAGAAAATTTTTGAGCCTTCAGTGCGGAAATGATGCGCTGGGGGCTTTTTACATAATCATTGACAGCTCTTTCCGTTGACTATATTATAACAATGTTTAATAATTTAGTTATTGAACAAAACGAGTTGACATAATTCTCAATACGCGAAAGAAGGGGTTCCGGGTGGCTGAGTATGTTTATGGCCTGCCGGTGCATGGTTATCTGAGGGAATTAGTGGCAGTATCCCTGCTGCAGGAGGTTGTGGATAAATTTGCCAGGGCTACGGGTGTGGCGGCCATTGTGGTGGACGTGGATGGGACACCCATCACCAGGCCCAGTAATTTCACCGGGTTCTGCCGTTTGGTGCGCTCCTCGCCGGTTGGTGAGAAAGGGTGTTATGAATCGGACCGGCGTGTTGGTGAGGCGGCGGCCAAGTGGAAAAGTCTCAGCCTGCACCAGTGCCACTGTACTTTGATCGATATGGCGGCCCCGCTAATTGTGGACGGCGTATACTGGGGAGCAGTACTTTGCGGTCAGGTATTGCTGGAGCGTCCACAGGAGGAGCAGGTTAAGCAGGTCCGGCAGGTGGCCCGCCAGTACGGGCTGGATGAAGAAAAAATGTGTGCTGCGCTGCAAAAGATAGAGGTGGTTACGGAGGAAAAAATCCGGGCTGCCGGAGAACTTTTACAAATCGTGGCCAATTATATTGTCGAGATGAGCGTATCACGCATTACCAGTCAACGTCTCACCCGGCAGCTTAAAGAAAAGGCCGATATGGAACGGGTGATGCACCAGCTGGAACTGCGTGCCCTGCAGTCCCAGGTTAACCCCCACTTCCTGTTCAACACGCTCAATGCCGCCTGCCGGCTGGCCATGATTGAAGGGGCCTCCCGGACCGAAGAATTGATCCATGCGCTGTCCGGGCTGCTCCGGTACACTCTGCGCAAGATAGACCAGATGGTTTCCCTCCGGGAGGAGCTGGAACATATTTCTAACTATTTATTTATCCAGAGAACACGGTATGGGAATCATATTAAAGTTGAAATTCACGCCCAACCCGAAGCGTTGAATGCCATGATTCCCCTTATGACCCTGCAGCCGCTGGTCGAGAACGCCATCGTGCACGGCCTGGAACTCAAAGAGGACGGGGGAACCATATTCATCAACGCCCGGTGTTTTGGAGAAAGGGTATGCATTGAAGTTCGCGATACCGGGCTGGGGATGGAGCCGGGGGTCGCGAGCCAGGTCCTGGAAGGCAACCGGTCCGGGCTCGGACATACCACCGGCCTCGGTTTGAGCAACGTGCACCAGAGGTTGCGGCACTGCTTTGGCGAGAAATACGGCCTGGAAATCTTCAGTTCGCCTGGAGAAGGGACGACAGTAAAGGTCTGGATTCCATTGAAGAGTTGATGTTTTCGGAAGGAGATTATTATGGAAAATGAAATGGGCCTTCTGGTTGTAGACGACGAGCACCTGGAAAGGCAGGCCATCCGCCTGATACTTGAACGGGCAGAAGTGTCGATTAAAGTGGTGGGTGAAGCCCGGAACGGTCGCCAGGCTGTACAGATGGCTGGGGAACTGCGGCCGGACATCATTTTGCTGGATATTAAGATGCCCGGGATGGACGGGTTGACCGCTGCGCGGGAAATAAGAGAAATTTTGCCCACCAGTGCCATCATTTTCCTTACCGCTTATAACGAATTTGATTATGTCCAGGAGGCCCTGCGCATCGGGGTGGTCGATTTCCTGCTCAAGCCCATACGTGCCCAGGAACTGGTAGATGTATTAAGAAATACGCGGCTCCAGCTTCTGAGGGAGCGGGAAGAGCAAAGTGAACACAAAAAGTTGCAGGAACAACTGGCTGAGGCTCTTCCCTGGCTGCGGGTTAACCTCGGCCTGGGGCTTATCTGGGGTTTGTGGGAAGATCGGGCCGCAGTGGAACAGCAGGCCCGGCTGGTACAGCTGGAGGTGTTACCCCGGGTTGCTTTCGGTATTTGCATGGAAAACCGGCTCGAGAGCAGTCCTGCTTCCCTGACCAGGTTCGAGTTGCTCCGCTACCAATTACAAAGGCTGGTGGAAGAAGCCTTAAACCGGCATCCCTTTGGGTTATGCCTGCCGATCAGCGATCGTATGTTGATTGGCCTGTGGGGGAACCGGGGGCCGGAACAGGAACAGGGACAGCGTTTGCGCCAGCTGGCAAACGATATCATCGAAACTGCTGCGGACAGGCTTTCCCTTGGGGTGACTGTTGGGCTGGCTCGTTTCTGTGAGGATATCAGCCAGCTGCCCCGTGCGGCCTGGGAGGCTCAGACCGCAGCTCACCTCGGTATGTTCTATCTGGGGCCCGAGCAAGTGGTACACGTGGACGAGCTGGAGCGTAAGGTTGATAAGGATGGAGGAGTTTATGCGTCCCGTGAAAGGGAATTATTAGAAGTCTTACGCAGCGGTGACGCGGAAGAAGCCCGCCGGATGTTTCGGGAATTTTTGATTTCCGTATTTGAAGGTCGGGGTACTGATCTCCACTTGATTAAGGCCCGGCTGATGGGCGTGCTGGTGGCTTTCTCGCGTGGTATGGGAAGCTACGGGGAACATGCGGAGGAAATGGTACACGCTTATAACAAATTTGCCCGCCGGCTTTCCCTGTGTCTCTCAGTTGAAGAGCTGGAAGAATGGTTGGTAGATCTGGCATTATCAGGCAACAACTGTTTTGGAGAACAAGCTGGTAAAGTGGTGACCGGGGCGGTTAAAAGGGCACTGGCTTATATACACGAAAACTATCAACGGGAGATTTCCCTCGCCGATCTGTCGCGAATAATTTTCCTGAGTCCGGATTATTTCAGCCGGGCTTTCAAAGAACAGGTGGGATGTACTTTTTCAGAATACGTGCTGCGCGTGCGTATTGAGAAGGCTAAAAAATTGCTGGCCGAGTCGGATTTACCCGTGGGAGAAGTGGGGCGACAGGTGGGATACTCCGATCCCAACTATTTCAGCCGGGTTTTCGGCCGCGCCATGGGCGTTCCTCCCAGCCGCTACCGGCAGATTGTTACAGCTAGCCGCAGCGAATAGACTTTTTTAAACTGTGGTGGATTAACAAAATATAGGGTGCTTTTTTTATTCAGGAAAGGATTTTTGATACTGGACGTAGAAAGAATATAACCCTGATAAGATCAGCCTGAAAATATCCGCAAAAGGCCAGGCAAAGGTGGTTATTTACCCTGGGCGGCAACCGGTGGGCCCTAATCAGGGAGGTGCCGGACAGTGATTTCTTATATCCACCATAAGAGCGAGTTTTTCCCGTCGCGGTTCCGGTCTGGCAGCGGGCGCCGGCGCCTGCGTTTCAACAAAAACCGGCTGCCCGGCTTGCTGGTGTTGGTTCTCCTTTGTTACCTTTTGCTCTCGTTTTTTTCCCAGTTCCACCGCCTGGATGCCATGCAGCAGGACCTGCAGCAACTCCAGGCTCAGCTAACGGAACTGCAGAAGAAAAATGCGGAGTTAAAACAGCAGCTTAAACTGGTGCAGTCGGATGAGTACATAGAGCAGGTGGCCAGGGAGCGCCTGGGCCTGGTGAAGCCGGGAGAAGCACGCATTGTACCGGTGAAGCCGCAGAATTAACTAAAGCTTTCCCGTTGTTCTTGGAGATAAGCCGCCGGGACTCCGGGGGCAGACCACGAAGCATCGTCCGGTGCCGGTAAAAGCGACGGCGGGAACAGTGGGGATGTTCTGGGGTAATTAAAATCTTTCTTGACACTTTTACTTTTTCAGGCATATAATTAACCAAGGTTTTCAACACAGGGGGAGGCCAAACCGCAGGTTATGCCGGTAGAGGTGGGGAACGTTTTAGAAGGCGTGGTGACCGGTATTGCTAACTTCGGGGCCTTTGTCCAGCTTCCCGGTGGTGAAACCGGTCTGGTGCACATTTCCGAAGTGGCCGACGAATACGTTAAAGACATCAACGACTTTTTAAAGATCAATGACCGGGTGACAGTGAAAGTTATATCTGTTGATTCCCGCGGGAAAATCGGGCTTTCCATCAGGCAGGCCAGGGATTTCGGGGAGAGGTCATCCCGGCGCAGGCGGTTTGAGCCTTCCTTTGAGGAAAAGCTGAGCCGTTTCCTTAAAGAAAGCGAAGAATTACAGCAGTCCCTGCGCAGGAGCCTTGATGCCAAGCGGGGCGGCCGGGGCTCCGGGCGGCGGCTGGTTTAGCAGCAGCAAATAATCAGCCGCAAGATTGGTCAGGTTATAACAGCATTCCGAAAAGGGAATGCTTTTTTAGTTTTGGGAGAGAAAGGAGTTTGGTTATGCGCGTGGCGGTTATTGATATCGGGACCAATTCCACCCGTTTAATGGTAGCCGAGGTGGACCGGATGGGAGTGGGAAGGGTAGTTCATTTTGATCTGGTGACCACCAGGCTGGGGGAAGGAATTGGCTCCGGGTACTTGCAGAAAGACGCCATTGCCCGCACCTGTGAGACCCTGAAGCATTATCTGGAACGCATACACCTCCTGCAGGTGGAGTGTGTGGTGGCTGCGGCTACCAGTGCCGTGCGGGATGCCCGCAACCGGGAAGAGTTCCTGCAGGCCGCCCGGCGGATCGGTTTAGAGGTCGCAGTTCTTTCCGGGGAAGAGGAGGCCTATCTCAGTTATTTAGGAGTCCAGTACGGTCTTAAGGTAGATCCGGCGGGCCTGCTGGTTATGGACGTCGGTGGCGGGAGCACCGAATTTATCTGGCAGCAGGACGGGTCCCTTTTTTGCCGCAGCGTCAATGTGGGTGCGGTACGCATGACCGAGGGAGGGCATGACGATGCCGCCATCAGCCGTCTTCTCTCGCCCACGCTGGACCAGGTCCGGCTCAGCTCTCCCCGGCGCCTGGTGGGTGTGGGTGGCACGGTTACCACGTGTGCGGCCATGGCGCAAAAACTGGCGGTTTATGACCCCAGGCGGGTGCACGGTTTCGTGCTTTCCCGCGCGGAAGTGGAAACAATACTGGACATCCTTTCCAGATGTACGCCGGAAGAACGGCGCAGCCTGCCCGGACTGCAACCGGAAAGGGCCGACATTATCACCGCCGGAGTGCGCATTGTGCGTCTGGTGCTGCATGAACTGGGCCTGCCGTCTCTGCAGGTGAGCGAAGCCGACATTATGCACGGGCTGGCCATCCGGGCCGCGTCCGGTGTCGAAAGAAAAAGTGTAGTAATTTACCAATGATGACATATATTGCCCACCCCCTGTACTATAATGTTCAATTAAGGGAAGAATAAGGGGTGGCAGTAGTGTCGGAGGAAATCAACGTCTATCCCTACCAGCGGGCAGGACAGGGTAGAGA
This sequence comes from Desulfovirgula sp., assembly GCA_020725525.1. Classification (GTDB taxonomy): domain Bacteria; phylum Bacillota; class Desulfotomaculia; order Desulfotomaculales; family Desulfovirgulaceae; genus Desulfofundulus. The sequence continues at coordinate 32,450 of DYEX01000142.1, read as the reverse complement.
AAAAAAGCGTTTGCCGAAAAAACGAAAACGCTGGTGGTTTTTTTCCGGCGGGGCGGGGGAAATGTTCCTGACCCGCGAGGGATTACTTTTACTGCTTACCGGCTTTTTTTTGGGCCGGGCCGTTCTGCTGGGTGAGATTGTTCCCTGCGCGGCTGCCTTTGTGGCCGCTGCGACCCGTACCTTTCCTGCGGCCGGACCGGCCGCCCTTTTGGGGGCGGGTGCCGGCCTGGCCACCGTCAGCTCCGGTCTTTCCCTGGCCGGGGCACTGGGTACCGTGGCGTTTACCTGGCTCCTGGTGCAGGCCATGCCCTGCGGCATTAAAAGGCCGCAGCTGGTGGCAGCGGCTGCCGTTTTTTCCCTGACTGTAGTCATCAAAGCAGGCGTGCTGGCCTTTACCGGGCCGTCTCCTTACCAGTATATTACCATCTTTTTTGAAGGCGGGTTTGCCGCCCTTTTAACCCTGGTTTTCCTGTCGGGCCTTCCTACCCTGGACAAGCTTACCGGCCTGGCCTCCTTGACGGGAGAAGAGTTGTTTTCCATGCTGGTGCTGCTGGCGGCGGTGGTGGCCGGCACAGGCGATTTGCAGGTGGCCATGATAACCTTAAAGGGGCTCTTAAGCCGGCTGATCATTTTGCTGGCAGCCCTGCTGGGCGGCGTGGGGCTGGGTGCTGCCGTGGGGGCGGTGGTGGGCATCCTTCCGGGGCTGGTTTATACCGCAGTCCCGGCCATGATTGGCGGCTACTCCTTTGCGGGATTGCTGGCCGGGCTGTGCCGGGGTTTTGGCAGGCCCGGGGTTGCTTTAGGTTTTCTTCTGAGCAACGTCATTTTATCCGTTTACCTGGCTAATTTCGGGGATCTGACTGCGGTAATGGGGGAAACTGCCCTGGCCGTGTTGCTTTTTCTACTCATCCCGGGCCGCTACATCGGCTGTTTGAGTAAATCCCTGTTCCCCGTGGTTTTAAGGGTGCAGGGGGCGGCGTCTGCTCCGGACAGGGTGCAGGCGGTGGTTGCCGGGCGCATGCGCAACTGGTCCCTGGTTTTCGACGAGCTTTCCCGCAGTTTCAGTCAGAGCTGTGCGACCACCCCTCAAGAACAGGAAGAACCGGCCCTGCAGTCATTGTTTAACGAAATTGCCACTAAGGTTTGCCAGGGTTGTGGCCTTTACCGCACCTGCTGGGAGTGGGAATTTTTTCGCACCTACCAGAGCCTGCTAGATCTTTTTACCATGGTAGAAATATATGGGCAGGTTACCGGAGCGGACCTGCCGGAAACGCTCAAAAGACGTTGTTCCCGCCCGAAGGAACTGGCCATTACCGTGACCTGCCTGTATGAAACGTATAAACTCAACCGTTACTGGTTGAAGCGATTGGCCGAAAGCAGGGAGATTGTTTCCGAACAATTAAAGGGTGTGGCCCGGATAATTGAGAACCTTTCGTCTGAACTGGAATTTGAGGTGCAATCCCTCACCGGTGACGAGCAGTTGCTCAAGCAAAAACTCAAGCAGGCGGGAGTGCCGGTGGCTGAAGTGCGGATTCTGCGTCAGGGGAACGACAGGACGGAAATTGTGCTCACCCGCAGCACCTGCAGGCGTCAGGATGAATGCAGGGATCTGGTGGCGCTGGTATCCCGGTTAATGGGGGAGACTTTCGTCTTACCTTTCAGTCAGTGTCCCGTTATGGCTCCTGCCCGGTGGTGCACCTTTCGCCTGTATAATGGTCTGAAGTTTGCCCTCAATGTGGGGGTGGCCGCCGCGGGTAAGAGCGGCAGCGCCATTTCCGGGGACAGCTATGCCCTCTTTCAATTAAGGGAAGGCAAGTTTGCCCTGGTCCTGAGTGACGGCATGGGCAGCGGTCCGGAGGCTGCCCTGGAAAGCAGTACGGCCGTATCCTTGCTGGGCAGGCTTTTAGAAACGGGGCTGGACCGGAACCTGGCGGTAAAAACTGTTAATACCATCATGATTCTCCGTTCTCCCGGGGAAACTTTTGCCACCCTGGACATGACCATGCTGGATCTTTATGAAGGCCAGGCTGAATTTGTCAAGATCGGTGCCCCGCCAACCTTTCTGATTAGAAACAGGCGGGTGAGCATGATCCGCACCAGTTCACTGCCGGTGGGCATTATCAGGGACATTGACGTGGCTTCCGTGGCCAGGACCCTTCAGGAAGGGGACATGCTGGTGATGGTCAGCGATGGGATCATCGATTCCTGCCGCGGTTCGGGGGATAAAGGAGACTGGCTGATTGGCGTGCTGCAGGAAATAAGCGAGTTTAGCCCACAGGAAATGGCCGATCTGCTGCTCAAGCTGGCCCAAACCGGGGCCGGCGGGGGAAAACAAAACGCCGATGATATGACCGTGCTGGTAACCCGGGTGGAAAAGGCTTAAAATACTTAAAATAATAGCTGTTAGACTACAAGGCCCTGCGGGGTTTTTTTTCTTGTGCGATGGATAACACATTTTCTACCACCGGGAAGGAAAAAGCTATTATTTGTGGAATTGTTGTATTTCGGAAGCGTATTGGGGAGTGCCGGGGATGGGTCTGGAGCAGGATGTACGCTTGTTTATGGATAAATTCCGCATGATCTCCCCCGGGGATACGGTGCTGGTCGGGGTCTCCGGCGGCCCCGATTCGGTGGCTCTTTTGCATTTGCTCTGGCGCATGCAAAAGGAACTGCGGATTTCCCTGGCCGTGGCCCATTTAAACCATATGTTTCGCGGTGAAGAGGCCCGGGCCGATGCCCGTCTGGTGGAAGAACTGGCCGGCAACCTGGGGTTGCCGGTGTACGTGGAGGAATTTGACGTGCCTGCTTACCGGGAACGTGCCGGCCTTTCGGCCCAGGAAGCGGCCCGCCAGGTGCGTTACCGCTTTTTTGAGGAAGTGGCCCAGAACATTGGCGCCTCCCGGGTGGCCCTGGGGCATCACGCCGATGATCAGGCCGAAACCATTTTATTTAATTTTCTGCGCGGTACGGGACTGGCCGGTTTGAAGGGCATTCCCCCCGTGCGGGAAAAGTATATCCGCCCCCTTCTAGGCGTCCGCCGGCGTGAAATCGAGCTCTATTGCCGCCAGCACTCCCTGCCCGTGCGAGAGGATGTTTCCAACAAAAAGACGATTTACACCCGTAACCGCATTCGTTTGGAATTAATTCCCCATTTGGAAGCCGGGTATAACCCCCGGCTGGTTGAGGCTCTGGTTCACCTGGGGCATATCTGCCGGGAAGAGAACGATTATCTTGAAGAGCAGACCGCCCTTCTTTATGAACGGGCATTAAAAACGGAAAGGGAGCATTCCCTGCTCCTGGCTGTTCCCGAGTTGCTGTCTGCTCCCCTGGCCCTCGTGCGCCGTGTTTTTCGCCGGGCCTGGCGTCACCTCACCGGGACGGATGGAGATTTGTCTTTTCTTCAGGTGGAGTCCCTGCTGGCCCTTCTGCACAACCCTGCCGGGGGTAAAGTGGTGGAACTTCCCCGGGGGGTGCGGGCGTCCCGCCAGGGTCAGGCTTTGCGCCTTTGGATGGGGGGTGATGCTCCTGGTGTGCCCTATTACAGTTATCCCCTGGTGGTGCCGGGCATAACCTGTATTCCAGAGATTAATTCTTCCATCCGCGCCCGGCTCATTTCCATTACCGAGGCCCCTGATCCCCGGACTCTTTCTGCCCGGGAAGCTCTGCTGGATTATGATACCATACCCGGTCCGCTGACCGTCCGCCGGCGACGGGATGGAGACCGGTTTCACCCCCTGGGTATGGCTGCCGGCACGAAATTAAAAAAGTTTCTCATTGACCAGGGGATTCCCCGGGAAGAGCGGGATTACCTGCCCCTGGTTGTGGCCGGGGACGAAATTATCTGGGTGGGGGGAGTGCGTCCCGGCGAACCATGGAAGATTACCCCCGGTACAAAAAGGTGTCTTTACCTGCAAATGGTGGAGGGAGAAGCGCAAGCGCGTTTAAATAATTGAAACAGGACCGTAAATATGTTAAAATTACACTTATGGTTGAATGTGACTGGCTTTGTTGAGAGGAGTGGCTTTTTTGAGCAAGGTCCTGAAAAATTTGAGCATCTACCTGCTGATCGTGCTGGTTATTATAATGTTAATTAAGTATACCCAGCCACCTACCAGTGGTATTGAGGAATGGCGTTACGACGAGTTCATCCGGGCGGTAAACCAGGGCCAGGTGCAGGAAGTGACCATTCAGGCTCGCGACAACACCAACCTGATTTCCGGAAAAACGAAAAGCGGCGTGAACTTTCAGGTGGTGGGGCTGAAAAATGATGCCGAGCTGTCCTCTTTTTTGTTAGATAAGGGTGTTAGTATTAAAAATCAGGAACCGCCCTCTCCAGGGTGGTGGGCCAATATCCTGACCAGCCTTCTGCCCATCCTGATTTTCGTGTTGCTCTTCTTCTTCATGATGCAGCAGACCCAGGGCGGGGGCAACCGGGTGATGTCCTTCGGCAAAAGCAGGGCCCGCCTGCATACCGACGATAAAAAACGGGTAACCTTTGCTGATGTAGCCGGTGCCGATGAGGTCAAGGAAGAGCTGGAGGAGATTGTGGAGTTTTTGAAAAACCCGAAAAAGTTCACCGAGCTGGGGGCCCGTATTCCCAAAGGGGTTCTCCTCTATGGACCGCCCGGGACGGGAAAAACCCTTCTGGCCAGGGCCGTGGCCGGGGAAGCCGGTGTGCCCTTTTTCAGCATCAGCGGTTCGGATTTTGTGGAGATGTTTGTCGGTGTAGGTGCTTCCCGGGTACGGGACCTCTTTGATCAGGCCAAGAAAAACGCCCCCTGTATTGTTTTCATTGACGAGATTGATGCCGTGGGCCGGCAGCGGGGGGCGGGACTGGGCGGCGGTCACGACGAGCGGGAGCAAACCCTGAACCAGCTCCTGGTGGAAATGGATGGTTTCAGCCCCAACGAAGGAATCATTATCATTGCCGCCACCAACCGGCCGGACATCCTCGATCCCGCCCTGTTGCGGCCCGGCCGTTTTGACCGGCAGGTGGTGGTGGACATTCCGGACGTCGCGGGCCGCAAGGAGATCCTCAAGGTGCATGTGCGGGGCAAGCCACTGGCTCCCGATGTGGACCTGGATGTCCTGGCCAGGCGCACCCCCGGTTTTACCGGTGCCGACCTGGCCAACCTGGTGAACGAGGCCGCCCTTTTAGCCGCTCGTAACAATAAAAACCAGATCACCATGCAGGAACTGGAAGATTCCATTGAAAGGGTGATTGCCGGTCCGGAGAAAAAATCCAAGGTCATCAGCGACCAGGAAAAGAAACTGGTTTCCTATCATGAAGCCGGTCATGCGGTGGTGGGTTATCTCCTGCCCAACACGGACCCGGTGCACAAGGTTTCCATTATTCCCCGGGGCAGGGCCGGGGGGTATACTCTTCTGTTGCCCAAGGAAGACCGCTATTATATGACCCGCTCCATGCTTCTGGATCAGGTGACCATGCTTTTGGCCGGCCGGGTGGCGGAGGCCCTGGTGTTAAAGGAAATCAGCACCGGCGCCCAGAACGACCTGGAACGGGCCACCGAAATTGTGCGCCGCATGGTTATGGAGTACGGGATGAGTGAGGAACTTGGTCCCATGACCCTGGGGCGCAAACAGGAAACAATTTTTTTGGGACGGGATCTGGCCCGGGACCGGAACTACGGCGAAGAGGTGGCCGCGGCCATCGACAAGGAAGTCCGCCGCATGATTGAAGGCTGTTACAACCGTGCCAAAGAGCTTTTGGAAAAGCACATGGATACACTGCACCTGGTGGCCAAAACCCTCTTTGAGAAGGAAACCCTGGAGGCAGAAGAATTTGCCGCCCTGATGAAACAGGCTGGGGAAGAAGAGCACAGCGCCAGGGATTAAACGCCCAGCACTCAACACCCAGGTTGAGTTAATACCTTGGAAGCTGAGTGTTGCGATGGGTGTTGAGTGCCGGGTAATTACATACAGGAGGAGTCGTTTATGGAACGGACCTACGTTATGATTAAGCCCGATGGAGTACAGCGAAACCTGGTGGGAAATATTATTGCATGCTTCGAAAAGAAGGGGCTGAAGATTGTCGGCCTGAAAATGATGCGCATCCCGCGGGAGGTGGCCGAAAAACATTACGGGGAGCACAAGGACAAGCCCTTCTTTGGTCCCCTGGTTGATTACATTACCTCCGGGCCGGTGGTGGCCATGGTGCTCGAAGGGAAGGATGCGGTCACTACAGTACGGGAAATGATGGGAGCTACCAATCCCTTGAAGGCGGCTCCGGGGACTATCCGGGCCACTTACGGTATGGATATTGGACGCAATGTGATTCACGGTTCCGATTCTCTGTCCAGTGCCGAGCGGGAGATCAATCTCTTCTTTTCGCCTGAAGAACTGGTGGATTACCAACGGGATGTGGACCGCTGGATTTATGAATGAGGAGCGGTGGTAGGGAGCCGCTCCTTTTTCTTTTGAGGTACAATAGACGTTTGTGAACATATAAAAAAATTTTTTCAAGCAGGAATTCTCTGATAAGATGACGAACTAAACCTAAAATAATAGGAGTGATAGGTGATGAGTGCAGGGCTTAAGATTGGTTTGCGTGGTGAGGCCGTTACCCGGGTGACGGAGGAGAATACGGCCCTGGCTTATGGCAGCGGCGGGGCAAAGGTTTTTGCCACTCCAGCCATGATTGGTCTTATGGAAAATGCGGCCCTATCTTCAGTGGACCCTCTTCTGGAACCCGGGCAGATCACGGTGGGCATCCGGGTGGATGTGGAGCACCTGGCTGCCACCCCCATTGGGATGGAGGTGGTTGCCCGGTCGGAACTGGTGGAGATTGACGGCAAAAGGCTGGTGTTCCGGGTGGAAGCTCACGACGAGCGGGAGCTGATCGGGCGCGGTACCCATGAGCGCTTTATTGTAACCAAAGAGCGTTTTCTTTCCCGGACGGCCGCAAAATTACAAACTACTACATAATTCAGGGATGGATATTCCGGCGCCTGCCGGGATACTGTTGGTTAATTTATTTCCTGGAGTAAGGGGGGAGGAAGAAGAATTTTTAGGCACCGCCGTGACCTGAAAACGAGACCAGATTAAAAGATCTTTTAGAAAGGGGAGGACAAATAAATGCCTTACGATGCCACCAAGATGGCGGACTGGCAAATCGCCGAGGAAGCGGAAAAGAATATGCCCACTCCCGGTGAGTGGCGGGAAAGGCTGGGCCTGGAGAAGGATGAGGTCATTCCCTACGGCAGGATCTGCAAGCTCGATTTCATGAAGATCATCGAGCGCCTGAAAGACAGGCCGAACGGCAAGTATATCAATGTTACGGCTATTACTCCCACCCCCCTGGGAGAGGGTAAGACAACCACCACGATCGGCCTGGTTGAAGGTCTGGGTAAGCGGGGCAAGAATGTGGGCTGTGCCATCCGTCAGCCGTCGGGCGGTCCTACTTTTAACATTAAGGGTACGGCGGCCGGCGGCGGCAATGCGCTGGCCATTCCCATGACCGAGTTTTCCTTAGGCTTGACGGGCGATCTGAACGACATTATGAACGCCCACAACCTGGCCATGGTGGCCCTCACCGCGAGGATGCAGCACGAGGCCATCGCCACCGACTCGTTCCTGGCCAAGCAGGGCGTCACCCGCCGGCTGAACATTGACCCCCGGAACGTCGAAATGAAGTGGATCATGGACTTCTGCGCCCAGGCCCTGCGCAACATCGTCATCGGTCTCGGGGGCAAGATGGACGGCGTCCTCATGCAGTCGGGCTTCGCCATCGCCGTCTCGTCCGAGGTCATGGCCATCCTGGCCGTGGCCAAGGACCTCAAGGACATGCGAGACCGCATCGCCCGAATCGTGGTTGCCTACGACCGCCAGGGGAATCCCGTGACAACGAGCGACCTCGAAGTGGCCGGGGCCATGACGGCGTGGATGGTCGACGCCCTCAACCCGAACCTCCTCCAGACCCTGGAGGGGCAGCCGGTTTTCGTGCACGCCGGCCCGTTCGCCAACATCGCCATCGGCCAGTCCTCCATCGTGGCCGACCGTGTCGCCCTCAAGCTCGGGGACTACGTCCTCACCGAGTCGGGCTTCGCCGCGGACATCGGCTTCGAGAAGTTCTGGAACCTGAAGTGCCGCATGTCCGGGCTGAAGCCTCATGCCGCGGTTCTGGTCGCTACCATCAGGGCCCTGAAGTGCCACGGCGGGGCCCCCATCCCCGTCCCGGGCAAGCCCCTCGACCCCGCCTACACCCGGGAGCACGTCGAATGGGTTGAGAAAGGCTGCGAGAACCTGGTGCACTGCATCAACATCATCAAGAAGGCCGGCATCAACCCGGTCGTCTGCATCAACTCCTTCCACACTGATACCGAGAACGAGGTCAAGGTGGTCAAGCGCGCGGCCGAGGCCGCCGGCGCCCGGGTGGCCGTCTCCCAGCACTGGCTCAAGGGCGGTGACGGCGCGCTGGAGCTGGCGGACGCGGTCATCGACGCCTGTAATGAGAAGAACGACTTCCACTTCCTCTACGAGCTCGAGACGCCCCTCCGCAAGCGTATCGAGCTCATCGCCACGCAGGTCTACGGGGCCGACGGCGTCGACTACTCGTCCGAAGCCCTGGAGAAGGCCAAGCGGATGGAGGCCGACCCCGAGCTGCAGAAGCTCGGGACCTGCATGGTGAAGACCCACCTCTCCCTTTCGGACAATCCCGCCCTGAAGGGCGTCCCGAAGGGCTGGAGGCTGTTCGTCCGCGATATCCTGACCTACAAGGGAGCCGGCTTCGTGGTGCCCGTGGCCGGGACCATCAGCCTGATGCCCGGAACCTCCTCCAACCCGGCTTTCCGGCGGGTCGATGTCGACACCGACACGGGGAAGGTCAGAGGCTTGTTCTAGGTTCGGGTTGCTTGACGCGATCGGCAGGCGCGCGGGGGGCCGTACCGGCCCCCCGCGCGATTCCGGTGCGCCCGGCATGGGCGTTAGCTTGGGGAAGGCCGGGCGCATCAGGAAGCGGCGAGCCAGAGTCAAAGTTATGCCGGGAAACAGTCTCTGCAACTCAGAGGCGGGTCAAGGATGTCAACCGAACCGTGTAAGACCAGAGCCGAGAGGTCCCGTCCTAAAGCTCCGGCCAGGAAAAACCGCCGCGGCGGGGAAAACTTAGGGAAGGACCTGACCCGGCGACCGCAGCGGAAGAAGGTGAGCGCCGAGGATGCCCCGGGAGCCTGAGCCGACCGGGCCCGAAGAGCCGAGGGCCGCCGCCCGTCGGTCGTCATGGGCCCGCTCCAGCCGGGCCCTGCTCGTCCTGATTCTGGTCGTCGCCGCCCTCGCGGGCGCCTGCCGTCTCGGGGGCCCCCGCCGCTCCACGCCGCTCGTCGAGACGGCCGGAAGGCTAACCTGGTCCCTGGCGGCCGTGCCCGGTGAGGAGGGGCTCTATCAGGTCGCCATCCGGAACCCCGGCGGGGCGGCGGTCTCCCTGGCCGGGCTCTCCCTCTATCTTCGGGCCGAAGTAACGACCCGCGACGAGTTCCCCACGGTCAGTGCGGCCCTGCTTCTGCCCGGCACCGTCCAGCCGGGGGAAGCCGTGGTCCTGAGCGTGTCCTTGCCAACCGGCCCGTTGTGGCCGGGCGAGTTTGAGATCGCCGTAGTCGTCGACGATCCAACCGGGGGTGAGACCCTCGTCGTGGCCCGCACCCCCGTCCGCCCGGGCGGAATAGACCCCGTGCCGGTGTGGCCCGAGCTCGGGACCGTGGACTTCCCCGTCGGTGACCCTCTCCTGGTCGACTTCGACGTGATGGTGGATCCCCAGTCACTTCAGGCCAACCTGGCCTTTGACCCTCCGGTCCGGTTCACCCTGACGGCGGGGCCCCCGGACAGGCCGGCCAGCTTCGAGATCCGGCCGGCGGAGCCCCTCGCGCCGTACACCAAGTACCGTTTGATGATCGGCCCCGGCCTGACGACAGCCAGCGGGGCGACGGCGATGGGCCGCCCGTGGGCCGTCGTCTTCGCCACCGGCCCGGCCGACCCGGCGCAGTCGGAGTGGGCTCCCGCCTGGGCCCCGGACGGGACCCGGGTCGCCTGGACGGCCCGTGACTCCGACGGTCGGATCTGTCTTTACACCGGCGACCTCGCCGGCATGACGGCCCGGGTGCGGCTCCGCGGGGTCGCCGGCGGTGTTCCCGCCTGGAGCGGCGACGGCCGCCGTCTCTACTTCGCGCTACGGGAGCGGGGAGGGCTCGCCGTCGGCCAGCTAGACCTGGACACGGGCCAGGCGACCACACTCATCGAAGCCGAGGACCTCGACGGGTGCTGCGGCATCCGGCTGGCGGCGTCTCCCGACGGGAGGTACCTCGCCGTCGAGGCCAATCTGGGCGCTGTCGACGCGCACTCCGATGTCTGCCAGGAGGTCTACGTCTACAACTTCGAGTCCGGGGTTCTCACCCGCCTGCCGAGCGAGGGTCTGACCTCGATTCTGGCGGGTTGGGCGGGCGACCGTCTTCTCTACGCCTCGACCTACGAGAATTTCGACCACGCTCACCACTTCCGGTATGACCTTTTCAGTTACGAACCGGGCACCGCCGTCCGGGAGACCCTTCTCCCCGGAGGGCAGCTCGTCAACGTGGGCGGTTTCACCATCGCCGGGGCCGCGCCCGTAGGCGGCTTCTGGACCTGGACCCCGAGGAACGTCGGGTATCGGATTCTTCACGAGGCCGGAGCCCTCTACGTCATTCCCAGCCTTGCTGACCCCTTCATCGTGCCCGTGGCCCTCGATCCGGCCGAGGGTCGCCGCTGGCTGATGGCCCTGTCTCCCGACGGGACCCTGATCGCGGCGGCCGTGGTCCTCGACGACGTCTCCTGGGACCTCATCCTCATCGAGCTCGGGCTGACGAACGAGACCGCCGCCGTCTCGCAGGTCACCCCTGTGGCTGTCGGGCCGGGCTCCCAGTTCGCTCCGGCCTGGTCGCCCGATGGCTCGCGGTTGGCCTACCTTGAGGCCGACGGCCGGGCCGTTCGGGTCCTCGTCTTCACCCTGGTGAGCGGTGAGACGGCCGCCTTTCGGGTCAGCGGGCCCTGAGAGCGGTCGGCAGCCGGAAGGAAGAGGAGGGAACTCCCCTGAACGACGACCGTGATGACCGCCGGCGGTGGGCAGAGGTGCTGAAGGCCCAGGGCTGGGGCTTCTACCGGGCGGCCTTCACCCACGGCCGCCGGATGTGGGACCAGGCCCTGGCCGCCTTCGAGCAGTCTGAAGCTCTCTTCCGTGAGCTCGGCGACAGGGCCGGCCTGGCCGGGGCTGTCGCCGGGCGGGCCACGGTGCTCCGCTCTCTGGGTGAGCCAGGGGCCATCCGTCAGAGCGTCACCCTCTACCACGAGGAGATCGACCTCCTCCGCGAGGCCGGGCGCGAGGACGACCTTCCCGGCGCCTTCGCCAATCTCGCTCTGGCCTACCGGGACCTCGTCACCGCGGACCCGTCGGCGTCCGGAGAGATCAGCCGGGGAGTGGCGGCCTGCCGGGAGGCCCTCGAGGCGGCCAAGGCACACGGCAAGCCGGAAATGGAGGCCCTGGCCTCCTCGACCCTGGGCGATTTCTGCCTTCTCCTGGCCGAGCGGGACGACCCCGATTACCGGGGGAGGCATCTCCGGGAGGCCATGGGCTTCTTCGGTCAGGCCGAGAAGCTCTGGGAGGAGCGCGACCCCGAGGGTCAGGCTCTCGCTCGGATGGGGCTGGCCGAGGCTTACATCGCTCTGGGCCGGAACCTCGAAGGGGCCCGTGACCTCCTTGACGAGGTCAGGCGCTACTACGAGACGTACTCGGGAGGGCCCGTGAGTGGTCCGGTCCGCTACCAGATAGCTCAGGTCAAGACTCTGCAGGCTCGTCTTCTCGAGACTGAGGGCGACCTCGAGGGCGCCGCCAGGGCGCGGCAGGAAGCCATGGACGACCTCGAGGCCCTGGGGTTCACCCGGACCTGAGATGACGGCACCCCGCTTCGGCCGCCCGCTCCATGTCTTCGACGAGGTGACCTCGACGAACGACATCGCCCTCGACCTTGTCCGCGAGGGAGCTCCCGAGGGGGCCGCAGTCATCGCCGGCTCGCAGACCCGGGGCCGCGGGCGGGACGGCCGGACCTGGCTCTCGGCCCCCGGCCGGGGTCTCTGGCTCTCGATTGTCCTACGCCCCGGGCTGACCTACCCCGACTCCGGTCTTCTCCCTGTGGTTGCTGGTTCGGGCCTGGTCCTAGCCCTGCGGGATCTGGGCCTGCCCGCTTTGGTGAAGTGGCCCAACGACATCTGGGTCCGGGGACGGAAGATAGCCGGCGTGCTGGTTGAGAGCTGCTCTAACGGGGGGCGTCTCGAGGCGGCCGTCGTCGGGGTCGGGCTCAACTGGCTGCTTCCCGCCTCGGAGAACCTGCGATACCCGGTTACTGCCCTCCGGGTTGAGGCCGAGGCCGCGGGGGTGGTCCTGCCGTCGCGCGAGGCCGTGCTCGACATCGTCCTCGACCGCCTGGAGCGGGCCTACCTCCTGCTGAAGGCCGCCGGCCCCCACCCTTTCCTGCGAGCCTGGCCGTCCCTCTCGGCCCACCATGGGCGGCCGGTGACGGCCTTCGGGCCGGCCGGCAAGATGGCCGGCCTCTCCGGCCCGCTCCAGCCGGATGGGTGCCTCGAGCTCCTCCTGCCCGACGGGGAGCGCCGGCTCCTTAACTCCGCGGAGCTCGGCCTCCACGCCGGGCCGCCCGGGCGATGGGAGGAGCGGGCGGGAACAAAGGTCCCTGACCGCCCGTAGTAGGTGGTGTAAGGCACCGCGGAGGCGGGGCCGGACCTCAGCTTCCGCGACCGCAGGGGACTCGCGCCTCGAGTCCGGGCCTGCCGCCGGGTGGAGTCGCGACCCGCCCGGCTCCCGGGAGTGGGGCCTGTCTCGAGAAGCGGTCGGGTGCGTCTCCCGGTCCGTGCTAGCCGCGGGAGCGTTCGCCGACCGGTCCCCTGCCGACGCGACCGATGTCCAGAAGAAGGGAGGGGTCCTCGTGCTAAACCGTCCGCACCGTCTCTACCTGCTGCTGGGTGTGGCGTGGCTGGCGATATTCGTCCTCGTTCCGCCGGTACACTGGTGGACCTTCGCCGCCGGGACATTCCTCATCGGCATCCTGGCCGCCTTCTACTTCCAGAGGTCGGCCCGGGTCTACGCCGAGAGACTGCTTGCCCGAGTGGTCGAGGGTGACGAGAAGGCTCAGCGCCTCTATCTGGCCCGCACCCGCAGCCGCTTTGGCGATCTGGCCCGGGAGTACCTGGAGACCCTGATTGCCGCCGACGACGAGCGCCTCCTACCCCTCATGGTAAGGCAGCTCGGACACCCCGACGCCAACGCCCGGGAGATAACGGAAGACCGCCTCTCCCGCTGGGGCGTGCGCGCGGCCGAGCCCGTGGCTAGGGCTGTGGTAGGCAAGGAGCTGACCGGCGACGGCGCGTTCCGGGCCAGGCGGCTTCTCTACCGGTGGCGTCGCGAGCTCCCGGAGAGGGTCTCGACGCTCCTCGAGACCGCCGGGTACTGGCAGGACGCCTGAGACAGAGCAGAGACCGGACCTCGTCCGGAGGCACCGAGCGGGACCCGCCGTTACCGGCGGGTCCCTGACGTACCCCGGTTGTCCGCTACTCACTCGCGCGGCAGCCGCGAGCGGCCGGCGGAAGGAGGAACCCCCTCGGGCCGAGAAGCGTGCAGCGTCCCGGCCCAGCCCGGTACAGCCTCGACTCGAACCATGCGACGGAACGGGAACGGAGGTCGTGGTGATGCTCCTCGTCATCGACGTGGGCAATACCAACATCGTCGCTGGGGTTTACCGAGACGGCTCGGAGGAACTCGCCCATCACTGGCGCATCAGCACCGACCCCCACCGGACCGACGACGAGTACGGCCTTCTCTTCCACAGCGTGCTCAGCTATCACGGTCTTGAGTTCGGGGCCGTCACGGCTGTCGTCATCTCGTCCGTCGTTCCTCCCCTCACGCCCGCCCTCGAGCGGATGGCGGTGAAGTACCTCGGCCTCCACCCCCTTGTTGTCGGCCCGGGAGTCCGGACGGGGATGAACATTCTCTACGAGGACCCCAAGGAGGTCGGGGCCGACCGCATCGTCAACGCCGTGGCAGCTTACAGCAAGTACGGCGGACCCCTCATCGTGGTCGACTTCGGCACGGCCACAACTTTCGACGCCATCGCCGCCGACGGCGCCTACCTGGGCGGGGCCATCGCCCCGGGGATCGGCATCTCCACCGAGGCTCTCTTCGAGCACGCCGCGAAGCTGTCACGCATCGAACTCGCCCGGCCCCGGTCCGTTATCGGCAAGACGACGGTGGCCAGCATGCAGTCAGGCATCATCTTCGGCTTCGCCGGGCAGGTGGACGAGGTCGTCCGGAGGATGAGGCGCGAACTCGGCGGTAAGGCCAGGGTCGTGGCCACCGGGGGCTTCGCCGAACTCATCGCCAGGGAGACCTCGACTATCGAGGTGGTGGACCCGCTCCTCACCCTCGAAGGTCTCCGCCTCATTTACCTGAAGAACCGTGAGTGAGCCCGACCCGCCGGAGGCGGGGGGCGGATTCCCCCTGGAGACGGCCGGGCGCGCGAGGGGTTTCGTCCGTCCCGCGCCCCTCCTCCTCTTGTCTCTCGGCGTCCTGGCCTGGCAGTTCGCTTTCGGGCTCTACCGGTCTGTCTACAACAACTTCCTCGTCGAGGTCCACGGCGTCCGGGCCGACCAGCTCGGTGTCATCGAGAGCGTTCGCGAGGTGCCCGGCCTCCTGACCGTCGTCCTCGTGGCCGCGGTGGCCGGAGTCGCGCCCCCTGCCGTGGCCGCCGGGTGCTGTCTCCTCATGGCCCTTGGTCTCATCCTCTATCCGTCGGCCGGCGGCCTCGGGGACCTTATCGTCATCACCCTCATCTTCTCGACAGGCTTCCACCTCCTCTTCCCGCCCCAGAACGCCCTGGTGCTCCATCACGCCGCCGCCGGGAAGAAGGGGACCTGGCTCGGCCGGATAGAGGGTGTCGGGGCCGGGGCGTCCCTGCTGGCCATGGCCGCTGCGGCCCTCCTGGTCCGGGCCCTCGACTTCAGGGGAATCTTCCTCCTGGCCGGGGTCGCGGCCGGGGTCGCCGCGGCCGTGTTCTTCCTGACGCCCGGTCCGGCCCGGCTCGCAGCCGGAACGGGGCGGCCTGGGCTCTGGCGGGAGTACGCGAGCTATTACGTCCTGACTCTCCTGCAGGGCTCGCGGCGTCACTTCTTCCTGGTCTTCGCCCTCTACAACCTCGTCGAGGTCCACGGTGTCTCGACCGCCACCGTAGCCGCCCTCCTGGCCGTCTCCGGGGCCGCGACGGTGGCGACCAGACCGCTTCTCGGTCGCCTCGCCGACACTCTCGGGGAGATGACCGTGCTGGCGTGGTGCTTCGGACTCGTGGCCCTGGTGTTCACCGGCTACGCCTTCGTCCACGACCTCCGGCTGCTCTACGTCCTCTTCGGGCTGGATAGCGTCCTGACGTTCGAACTGGTCATTGTCCTCCACGCCTACCGCGTGGCCGACGGCTCAGGGGTGGCCTCGGCCCTGGCCGGCGGGAGCACGGTCGGGCACATCACCGGGGTCCTCACCCCCGTCGGCGGCGGGCTCCTGTGGCGGTCGGCCGGGCCGGAGGCCACCTTCCTGGCCGGGGCGGCGGTGTGTCTTGCCGGCCTCGGTTACGCTGTATACTGCAGGGCCCGTTCTGCCACTCCTAAGAGCGAAAGGACGAGCGAACCATCTGGGGGTGCGCCGTGACGGACCAGGAGTTCTGCGAGCAGAAGCAGTTCGAGATCACCCGGGATCTCTTCGACCTCACCGGCAAGGTGGCGCTGGTTACCGGAGGAAGCCGCGGCATCGGGAGGGCGATCTGCCTCGGGCTGGCCACGTTCGGTGCGGACGTCGGCGTGCTGGCCCGGGATAGGGAGACGGGCGAGGACACGGCCGCGCGCGTGCGGGCCATGGGCCGGCGGGCCGTGTTCGTCCAGGCCGACGTCAGCGACGTTGCCCAGGTCCGGGAAGCGGTGCGCGATACCGTCCGCGAGTTCGGCCGACTCGACATCCTGGTGAACAACGCCGGCGTCGGAGCCCAGACCCCGGCCGAGCAGGTCACACCGGAAGAGTGGGAAGCCATTATCGGCATCAACCTGAAGGGGCTCTTCTTCTGCAGCCAGGAGGCCGCCAAGGTCATGATCGCCCAGGGTCAGGGCGGCCGCATCATCAACGTCGCCAGCATCTTCGGTATCGTCGGGAGCGAGCTCGGGGCCAGCGTCTACCACGCCTCCAAGGGAGCGGTCGTCAACCTGACCCGGGCCCTGGCCTGCGAGTGGGCCAAGCACGGCATCCTCGTCAACTCCATCGGGCCGGGGTTCATCGTCACCGATATGACCAGGGCCATCCAGGAGATGCCGGCCCTGGCCGAGCTCCTGGAAAGGAGACACGCTCTCGGTCGGTTCGGCTGTCCGGAGGAATGCGTGGGGGCCGTTGTTTTCCTGGCCAGCCGGGCCTCCACCTTCGTGACCGGGGAGAACCTCTTCGTCGACGGTGGGTACACCGCCTGGTAGGCGGGCGTGGACAGGACCCCGACGGGTGGACGCAAGGCCCGGCGGGCGGACACAAGGCCCGGCGGGCGGGCGCAAGACCCGGCCGGCGCGTCCGAGGCCCGGCCAGACCTTCCGCCGTGGTGCGGCCGGGCCGGTCTACAGGGTGAGGACGATCTTGCCGCAGAGGCCCGATTCGGCTAGGGCGAAAGCCTCCTTGAAAGAAGTAAGAGGGAAGGTGTGGGTTATCACCCTCCCGAGGTCCACCCGCCCGGAGGAGAGAATGGCTCTCGTCCGGTACCAGGTATCGAACATGCGGCGTCCGGTTATCCCCTGAAGCGTCAGCCCCTTGAAAACGAAGGGGGATACATCGAACTCGACGGCTCCGGGCGGCAGACCGAGAACGCTTATGCGTCCTCCGTTGCGCGCGACGGCCACCGCCTGTTTCAGGGCCACCCGGGCCCCGGACATCTCGAGGACCGCGTCCACGCCCTCGCCGCCAGTCTCGGCCAGCGTCTCGGCGACTACGTCCCGGGCCCCGGCGTCAAGAACGATGTCGGCTCCCATGCGCCGGGCGAGGTCGAGACGGTACTCGGACAGGTCGGAGGCTATGACCGGGTGGGCGCCGGAGGCTCTCAGGAGACCCACGGCCATGAGGCCGATGGGCCCGCAGCCGATGACGAGGAAGGACTTCCCGGTGACGTCGCCGGCGAACACGGTGTCGACGGCATTCCCGAACGGCTCCTGGATGGAGGCTATCTCCGGGGGCATGTCCGGGGGGTTCGGCCAGACGTTTGCGGCGGGAAGGGCCACGTACTCAGCGAAGGTGCCCGGACGGTCGACGCCGATTATCGAGCATCTCCGGCAGATGTGGCCCTGCCCGGTACGGCACTGGTAGCACTGGTTGCAGATGATGTGGGTCTCGGCTGATACATAGTCGCCGACCATGAGCCCGTCAGCGCCTGGACCGAGGGCGACCACATCGCCGGCGAATTCATGGCCGAAGACGAGAGGGGACTTGACGCGGCCGGCGGCCCACTCGTTCCACTCGTAGATGTGGACATCGGTGCCGCAGATGGACGCGACTCTCACCTTGACGAGAACCTCACCCGGGCCGGGCGAAGGACGAGGGACCTCCATCAGCTCGGCCCCTGGCGCGGCCTCTCTCTTGACCAGGGCCATCATTCTATCGGGCAGTGGCATTCGCTTGAGCCTCCCATGCCTGATTGGCCTGAGGACGCATATGTTCTTCTAAGCGAAGGCGTTCAGTCCTCCAGCCTCGGCCCGGCCCCCGGCGGCGCTTTCCGGCGGGCCGGGCCGGGGGGACAGTCACCGGGGGGACCCGCGTCGTTGAAATGGCTGATGGGCCTGTGTTATTCTCTATCTACCCTAGCCCCGAGGAGGCCGGCCGACCTGATTGCTCTGCGTCTTGACAAGATCGGGCTCGACCCCGAGCAGGGCCAGGCCATCCTCCTGCTCAAGGACGAGGAGGGCCGCCGCTACCTGCCCATAAGCATCGGGCCTTTCGAGGCCAACGCTATCGCCCTCGCCGTCCAGGGTGTGGAGACCCCCCGTCCCCTGACCCACGACCTGCTCAAGAACGTTCTGGACACTTTCAAGGCCAAGCTCACCCGCATCCTCATCGACGACCTCCGGGAGAGCGGGGACGGCACCGGTACGTTCTACGCTCAGATAACCCTCGAGGTGGAAGGGCGCGAAATAGAACTCGACTCGCGACCGAGCGACGCTATCGCCCTGGCCGTCCGCGCGGGAGCTCCCATCTACGCGATGGAAAAGGTCCTGGCGGCGGCCGGCGTGCCCGAGGACGCCGACGGGCCGCCGGTGCATTAGGGTGCGGTAATCTGGTGAACCTCGACTCCGGTCGCGGGAACCGCGGACCCGCCTCAGCCCTTATCGCCGCACCCATCGAGCTCGGTGGGCTGCTCCTTGCCAACCGCCTGGTCTCGGCGCCCATGGCCGGAGTGAGCGACCGCGCCTTCCGCCGGCTGGTGCGCGAATCCGGGGCGGCCCTCGCCTTCCCGGAGATGGTCAGCGACAAGGCTCTCCTCTTCGGGAACGAGAAGACCCAGGCCATGGCCCGCCCTTACCCAGGGGAGGACCCGTTCGTCCTCCAGCTTCTCGGCCGGGAGCCCGATACGCTGGCCGCCGCCGCCCGCCTGGTCGTCGAGCGCTTCGGAGCCCGGATGGTCGACGTCAACATGGGCTGCCCCGCCCCCAAGGTCGTCCGCAACGGTGAGGGGGCCGCCCTCCTCCGCGACCCCTCGCTCTGCGCGGCCATCATCGAGCGGGTCTCGCGGGTCGTGCCGGTTCCCGTCAGCTGCAAGATCCGGCTCGGATGGGAGGAGCCGATCGCCGCCCGGCTCGTCAAGACCTTGGCCGAGGCCGGGGCCGCCTTCGTCACCGTTCACGCCCGCCTCAAGACCGACTCCTACTCCACTCCGGCCGACTGGTCGGCTCTGGCCGAGGTCGTCGCGTCCTCCCCTATCCCCGTCGTAGGGAACGGCGACGTTCTCCGGCCGGGGGACGCGTCCCGCCTCCTGCTCGAAACCGGGTGCCAGGCGGTCATGGTCGGACGCGGCTGTCTTGGGAACCCCTGGATCTTCGAGCGCGCCCTGCGGCTCGCCCGGACCGGCGACCCGGGGCCGCCGCCGGGTCCGTCCGAGGTCGTCGAGACGGCTCTCCGGCACCTAGCCTTGACCGCAGCCGACAAAGGGGAGCCGCGCGCTGTTCTCGAAATGAGGAAGCACGGCGCGTGGTACCTGAGAGGGCTCCCCGGGGCTTCGGCCGTCCGGGCGAGCCTCATGCGCGCGCGGACGGTCGCCGAAGTGACGGCGCTCTTGCGCGGCTACCTCGAGATCCTTCCGCGGGAATCGGGTTTGGGAGGAGGACGGTTTCGGCGTGACTGACCTTCGACGGATCGGCGACAAGCTCGTCAGCCGGGAGCGCATCCAGAGAATAGTCGACGAGATTCTATCTCTGCGCCAGGCGGGGTTGTCCCAGCAGGACGTGGCGGCCAGGATAGGGACCGACCGGACTTTCGTCTCCCGTCTGGAGACGCTGGGCGAGGTCCGGAAAGGCCAGAGCATAGCCCTTGTCGGCTTTCCCGTGGCCAACAAGGAGGACATTCTCAAAGTAGCCCGTGAGCAGGGAGTCGACTTCACCTTCGTCCTCGACGAACGGGAGCGGTGGGCCTTCCTCGAGGGCAAGAGCGGCATCGAGCTCTTCGCCGAGGTCGTGGACCTCTTCGAGCGGCTCCGCGGCCACGCCATCGTCATCATCCTCGGGCACAACCGCCCGGCCCGCATAATGGCGGCCCTGGTCGAAAGGCAGGCCGCCGTCTTCCATCTTCCCCAGGCTGAGGGACGCGAAGCGTGGTTCGATCCCGAGCGCTTGGCCGACCTCCTTCAAGGGCTCCGGTAGTAGTCCTGGTCGCCTGGCGGGAGGTCGGGCCCGCGGTTCTTCCACCCGGGCCCAGCGGCATACTGGTTTCCCGGCGGCCCGAGCCGGGCCGCGGGAAGAGGACCGCCGTCGTGGCCGGACGAGACCCGGACTTCGTCCTCCTCGTCGACTCCCCGGACCTGGGCCTTCCCCAGGCTCTGCGCGGGATTGCCCCTCTCTTTCAGCCTTTCCGGCCGGCCCGCTGGGGGGAGGTTGAGTTCCGTCCTCCCGGCGACGACCGGGCCACTACGGGCACGATCATCCTCGCCGGCCCAAGCGACAGCGGGATCGCTGCGCGGTGCGAGGCCAGGGCCCGCCGGGCCCGCCAACGAGGGTCCGCCCTAATCGTGCTTGGCGGAGCGCTGGCCGGTCGGGAGGCCCTGGCCAAGCGCCTTTTCGCAGCGACCGGACTTCCGGTGCTGGCGGGCGTGGCCCTGGAGACGGCGGCCATGATTGAGGCCTGCCTGGTCCTCCTGCGCTGGCGGGGCATTGACCCGGGCCGGGCCGGGGCCATCGTCCTCGTCGACCCGGAGCATCCGACCCTCGGCGAAGCGGTGGTGGAGTACCTGTCCGGTCTCATAGGGTCGGTCGCGGTCTGGGGCCTCGAGCGTCTGAGACGGCGGGTCCTTGAGAAGCGGGTGCTCGAGAGCACCGGGGCGGCGCTTGAGACCCCGAAGAGCCTGAGGCATGGCCTTGAGACCGCCGACCTTGTCGTCAGCGCCAGCCGGCACCGGGACAGCGGCGCTTTCCCGCGGTTCCCGGTCTCGGGTGCCGGGCCGAGCGAGCTTCATCGTCCGATTGTGACCGCCGCCCTGCCGCCGCTCGGGTGGGCGCGCCGGGACGGAGAGGCCGAGACCCCGGTTCTCCTCCGGCTATCGGGGCTGTCCGCCGCCCTTCCGGCCGGCGACTACCCCCTCCGCGTCCTGCGCGTCTACTTCGCCCGGCCGCCGGGTTGGTGCGGCCGCGGAGAGCCGGGACTGCCCGGAGGAACCCTCTCCGCTCAGCTGGCCGAGGCCGTGATCATGACCCGCCTGGGCCGTCGCAGGGTCCTCCGGCGCCACCTGTCGGGCGAGGTCCTGGCTCGGATGCGCGAAGCTGCCCTGGAGCTCGGGTTCCGCCCTCACGCCCTAGCGGCCATTGCCGGCCGGATGGACAGGGATCGCGCCGCCGCGGCAGCGCGCGGGGGCGAGCTTTCTTGACACGAGAGGGGGTGCCTTCTATAATCTCTTTGACTTTGGTAGGGAACGGTATCCACCCGTCACCCCGACCCGGCACCGCCGGAGGCGGCCGGGCGGCGGGCAACCGGAGTCTAGGGGGCCGCCCGGGGTTGCGGGGGCCGCATAGAAGCAGGCCAAATGCATATATTTGCTCTCGCGGACGGCGACGGAACAGGTTCCTCGCCGTGCGTTATCACTTAGAGGGGCCTTGAGCGGGCCGTGGCCCTGGGCGGCCGGCGGTGGTCACCGCCCGGGCCATCCGGCACCGACGCGACGGACAGGACCGAGGACCGCCCCGGCCGCGACCGCGCCCCGGGCGGGAAGCCTGGAACGTAAGGAGAGACCGTGGATGGCAGACAAGGAAGTTATCCTTTCCGCCGAAGGCCTCCGGAAGCTTGAAGAGAAGCTGGAGTATTTGAAGAAGGTCAAGCGGCACGAGGTCGCCGAGCGCATCCGGAAGGCCCGGCAGTTCGGAGATATAAACGAGAACTCGGAGTACGAGGACGCGAAGAACGAGCAGTCCTTCATTGAGGGCGAGATCCTGCACCTTGAGAAGATTCTCCGTAACGCGAAGCTCGTCGATGACGTCACCCTCGACCCGGAGATAATCGGTCTGTGGTCCCGTGTTCGGCTCGAGGACCTGGATACCGGTGAGAAGGTCGAGTACACCATCGTGGGATCGACGGAGTCCGACCCAGGGGAGCACAAGATCTCGGATGAGTCGCCGGTGGGGCGGGCCATTCTCGGGCACCGGGCCGGCGACGAGGTCGTCGTGCACGTCCCGGCCGGGACCCTGAGGTACAGGATTCTCGAGGTAAGCCGCTGACCGGGTCGAGCCCCACCACCTCGCGGCCGCTCCGCCAGAGAGAGGTACCCTTCGTGGAACAGGATGTGTTCGCGTGGCGCCGGGACAAGCTGGCCAGGCTAAGAGAGCTGGGTCTCGACCCGTTCGGCCGTCGCTACCCCCGCACTCATTCCTGCCGTGAAGCCCACGAGCGCTTCGAGGACCTCGCTGGACAGGAGGTCTCCCTGGCCGGCCGTCTTGTGGCCGTGCGCCGACATGGCAAGGCCAGTTTCTTCGATATCGCCGACGAGAGTGGTCGCCTGCAGGTCTACATCCGCGCCGACAAGACCGGCGAGGATGTCCTCCGGGTCTTCGACCTCCTTGACCTCGGCGATATCGTCGGCGTCAGGGGCCCGCTCTTCAGGACGCGGACCGGCGAGGACACGGTCGAACTCCGGTCGCTCACCGTCCTGGCCAAGGCCTTGCGGCCCCTGCCGGAGAAGTTCCACGGGCTGCGCGACGTCGATACCCGGTACCGTCTGCGCTACCTCGACCTCATCGCCAACCCTGCGGTCAGGCGGGTTTTCGACGCACGGAGCCGAACCATCAGGGCCATCCGGGAGTTCCTCGACGCCCGAGGTTTCACGGAGGTGGAGACACCCGTCCTCAGCCCGCTCGCGGGCGGGGCCAACGCCCGGCCGTTCGTCTCCCACCACAACGCCCAGGATATGAGGGTCTACCTGCGCATTGCCCCTGAGCTGTATCTCAAGAGACTCGTCGTCGGGGGGTTCGAGAAGGTCTACGAGCTCGGGCGGGTCTTCAGGAACGAAGGCATCTCGACCAAGCACAATCCCGAGTACACCCTCCTCGAGGTCTACCAGGCCTACGCCGACTATACTGATATGATGGACCTCACCGAGGAGCTTGTCTCGCATGTTGCCGCGAGCGTCCTCGGCGAGCTGAAAATCACCTTTCAGGGTCGCACGGTCGATCTGACGAGACCCTGGCCCAGGCTGAAGATGGCCGACGCCCTGAAGGAGTTCGTGGGGATAACCCCCGACGACCTGGGAGACGACGCCCAGGCGAGACGGCTCGCCCGGGAGAAGGGGCTGCCGGTGAACGACAAGGCCACCAGGGGGATGGTCCTTGACGGGCTCGTCGGGGAGTTCGTCGAGCCGGAGCTTACCGGACCGCTCTTCCTTATCGACTACCCGGTCGAGATCTCCCCTCTGGCCCGGCGGAAGCCGGACAACCCCGAGTTCGTCGAGCGCTTCGAGGCTTTCCTGTTCGGGCGGGAGATCGTGAACGCCTTCTCCGAGTTGAACGACCCCGACGACCAGCGCCGGCGCTTCGCGGAGCAGGCGGCCGAGAAGGCCAGGGGCAACGAGGAAGCCCATGTCATGGATGAGGACTACCTCGTCGCCCTGGAACACGGCCTGCCGCCGACCGGGGGTCTGGGACTCGGGGTAGACCGCTTCGTCATGCTCCTCACAGATTCGCCCTCCATCCGCGACGTTATCCTCTTCCCTCTCATGCGCCCTCTCGGAGACTGACCGCCCGCGCCGCCGGAGTGTCCGCCCCCGGGCCTGTCTGAGTACTCGGCAGTCTGGTTAGAGCTCGTTTCTCTATTCTGAAAACCATTCGCGGCCCGTATCGCTCGTGCTATAATTGGTCCGCTGAGATTGTGAACAGTGTAACTTTTGCCAAGATCGCGGCCCTCCGAGACTCATCGAGCCAAGACCGCCGAGGCCAACAAGCGTGAGACGCCCCAGACCCGCCCTGGAGGTGGGCGATGCCCGGGACGCCCGAATCTGAGAATCCCGTAATCACGATGAGCTTCAGTGTCGAGGGCCGGGACTTCAAGGCGTCGGGCGAACCGTCGCGTCGCATAAAGAGGACCCTCGAGCAGATCGGACTTGACTGGAGTGTCGTTCGGAGGGCTTCGGTGGTCTTCTATGAGGCGGAGATGAACATCGTCATCCACGCCCGCCGGGGGACCCTGAGGGCCGAGATAAGCCCCGGCCGGGTGGTCATGGTCGCCGAGGACGAGGGGCCGGGCATACCCGACGTGGCCCTGGCCATGCGGGAAGGCTTTTCGACCGCCCCGGCGGAAATACGGGAGATGGGTTTCGGGGCCGGCATGGGACTGCCCAATATAAAGAAGCACTCCGACAGCATGGAAATCGAGACCGAGGTCGGTAAGGGAACGCGCGTGGTGGCCGTGATAAACGTACCCCGGGCCGGGGGAGCCAAGACCCGGGGCGGTTGACGCTGTCCAGCGGCTCTTGAGAGGAGCTCTCCGGATGGGCCGGTACTTCCACTCGGTGACTCTCGACCGGGACAAGTGCAAGGGCTGCACCAACTGCATCAAGAGGTGCCCGACCGAGGCCATCCGGGTCAGGGAAGGCAAGGCCGTTATCTTCGAAGAGCGCTGCGTCGACTGTGGCGAGTGCATCCGGGCCTGCCCCAACCACGCCAAGAGCGCCCTTACCGACAAACTCGACCGTCTTTCCGAGTTCGACTACACCGTCGCCCTCCCCGCGCCCTCGTTCTACGGGCAGTTCCGCCGGACCTCGACCCCCGAGGCGGTGCTCCGGGCTCTCCTCGCGGTAGGCTTCGACGATGTCCACGAGGTGGCCTCCGCGGCGAGCGCCGTGGCCTACGCTGTCCGAACCTATATCAGGCGCGGGGAGTACAAGAAGCCGCTGATCTCCTCGGCCTGTCCGGCTGTTGTCAGGCTTATCCAGGTCCGCTTCCCGTCTCTGCTCGACCACATCGTCCCTATCGAGTCGCCGATGGAGATAGCCGCGCGGTTTGCCAAGGAGGCGGCGAGCCGGAAGACCGGCCTTCCCGCCGGGCGGATAGGGGCGTTCTTCATCTCGCCCTGCGCGGCGAAGGTGACCGCGGCGAAGCAGCCGGTCGGTCGTTCGACATCGGCCGTTGACGGGGTGCTCTCGATGTCCGAGATCTACGGCCTGGCCGTGAAGCATCTGAGGGACCCCTATGAAGGACCGGACCTGCAGGTCGCCGCGGCCAGCGGCATCCGGTGGGGTCGGGCCGGCGGCGAGAACGCCGAGGTCGGGACAGGGGAGCTTCTCGCCGTGGACGGCATCCACCACGTCATTGTGGTCCTCGGGGAGATAGAGAAAGGCCGTCTCGCAGACGTCGACTTCCTCGAGGCCCAGGCCTGTGTGGGCGGGTGCATCGGCGGCCCGCTCGTCCCCGAGAACCCCTTCGTGGCCCGGGCCAATATCAAGGCCATGGCCGACATGGTCGGCGACCGGCCGGTACCGCTCGAGCCCGGAGAGCTCGACCGGTACTACGATTCGGGAGTCTTCTTCATGGAGAACCGCATCCCGCCACGTCCGGTGATGCAGCTCGACGATGACGTGGCCGTGGCCATGCTCAAGGTGGAGCTCCTGGAGAAGACGGTGAACGACCTCCCGAACCTTGACTGCGGCTCCTGCGGGTCTCCCACGTGCCGGGCTCTGGCCGAGGACATCGTCCGGGGTCTGGCCCTGGAGACCGACTGCGTGTTCAAACTGCGTGAACGCGTTCGGGACCTGGCTGCGGAGATGAAGGAGCTGGCCGAGAAGGTTCCGCCTTCGATGGAGCAGCCCAATCCCAGACAATCCGCCAACGCTGCCACGGAGGCGGAAGGAGCGTGATGAGTCGTGAAAGTGAAGGACATTGTGGAGCGCCTCGGTCTTGAGGTTGTCGCCGGGAAGGCCGGCCTCTCCCGCGAGGTGGCCGGCGGCTACTGCGGCGACCTCCTGAGCGATGTTATGGCCCGGGCCAAGCCCAAGGACCTCTGGGTGACCATCCAGGGCCACCAGAACATCGTCGCCGTGGCCGTCCTGACCGAAGTCGCGGGCGTGATCATCTCCGGCAGCGTGGAACCGGAGCCGGCCACCCTCGAGAGGGCCGAGCGGGAAGGCGTGCCTATCCTGCGGACGCCCCTCAGCGCCTTCGAGGTCTGCGGCAAGCTCTACGCCATGTTGTGACACGGTGGACCCTTCGGTGGCGCCGGGCGAGGGTTCCCTGTTTCGCTTCACGGCGGACCTTCACGTCCACACGGCGCTGTCTCCGTGCGCCGAGGCGGAGATGACGCCGCTGAACATCGTCGGTCTATGCCTGGAGAACGAGGTCGACATCATCGCTGTCACCGACCACAACTCCGGGGAGAACGTGAGGGCGGTAACCGAGTTCGCCGCCGGCACCGGGGTGACGGTGTGGCCGGGGATGGAGGTTCAGACCAGGGAAGAGGTCCACCTGGTGACGCTTTTTGACAACCTGGCGGCTCTCGAGGACTGGCAGGAGCACGTCTACGCCCGGCTGCCCGACCGGCCCAACCGTCCCGAACTCTTCGGCGAGCAGCTGCTGTTCGACGGGACAGGGGCTATCGTGGGAGCGTGTCCGAGACTGCTCCTGACGTCCGTCGACCTCTCGGTCAGTGACATCCGGCGGGAGGCGGAGCGGCGGGGGTTCGTGTGCTATCCGGCGCACATCGACCGACCGGCCTACAGCTACCTGGCCAACCTGGGGTTCCTGCCGCCGCCCGAGGAGTTCGCTGTTCTGGAGATATCGTCGATTACGTCTCCGGCGGAGGTGGTGAGGAAACTCCCCCAGCTCCGGGGGAGGACCCTTGTGGCGTCGTCCGACGCGCACCGGCTCGCCGAGCTGGGCCGGGCCGGGACGGTTCTCCGTCTCGCGGCTCCGACTCTCAGCGAGTTCCGAAAGGCGATAGCCGGGCGCGGGGGCCGGCGGGTCAGTCTACTTTCAGAGAGCGGAGGGATGTGAAGGTATGGCCGAGGCCAGCGCTGCTTCTTGTGCCTGCTCAAAGCCTGCGATCGTGCCCGGGGGACCCCTCCCGGAGGCCGTCGTGACGTTGATCGACCAGGTCGTGACCAGGCACAACGCCGAACCCAGTTCACTCATCACTATCCTGCACGAGGTGCAGGAGGCCGTCGGCTACCTGCCCGAGGAAGTCCTGGAGCAGGTGGCCAGGCGCATGGAGATTCCCCTGGCCGACGTCCACGGCGTCGTCAGCTTCTACGCGCTCTTTTCCATGAAGCCGAAGGGCCGCCACCGCATCGCGGCCTGCAAGGGGACCGCGTGCTACGTCCGGGGGGCCCCGCGTGTTCTGGAGCGCTTCGAGAGCGAGCTCGGCATCAAGGCTGGCGACACCACGGCCGACGCCGAGTTCTCCCTCGACGTCGTCAGGTGCCTGGGAGCCTGCGGGCTAGGGCCGGTTGTGATGATCGATGAAGACGTGCACGCCCGGCTGAAGCCGGACCGGGTGCCGTCTGTCGTGAAGCGCTACCGCTCCTCGAAGAGCTGATAGTCGACCGCGGCGTCCGCGGCCGGCCCGCAGCGGGTCGGCCGGGGCGGCCGGGAGAGCCCGACGCCGGAGGCGGTCGGTACGTCGCGGAGGAAGGAGGCGGAGGGGTGAAGGAGATCGCCCTGCACATCATGGACCTCGTGCAGAACTCGATAGCGGCCGGGGCGACGAGGGTCGAGGTCTCGGTGACCCGGGACTCAGCAGCCGGCAGACTCACGGTCGAGGTCGCCGACGACGGGCGCGGCATGCCGCCCCACCTCG
The DNA here is from genome assembly GCA_020725525.1 of Desulfovirgula sp. Lineage (GTDB taxonomy): Bacteria > Bacillota > Desulfotomaculia > Desulfotomaculales > Desulfovirgulaceae > Desulfofundulus. Next base: position 4,864 of record DYEX01000142.1, on the reverse strand, counting down.
CCGACAGGGCGGTCGACCCCTTCGTCACGACCCGGACGACCCGGAGGGTAGGCCTGGGTCTCCCCCTCCTCGCCGAAAGTGCCCGGCAGAGCGGCGGGAGTCTCGTCATCGATTCGGTCGAGGGACGGGGGACGAGAGTCACGGCTACGTTCGGACTCACCCATATCGACCGCCCGCCCCTCGGGGACATGGCCTCGACCCTGGCCTGTCTCCTGGCGGCCAACCCGGGGCTTGAGGTCGAGTACAGGCACCGGTGCGACGGGCGGGAGTTCGTCCTCACCGCGTCGGACGTCCGGCAGGCCCTGGACGACATGGACGGGGGCGCTCCAGGTGGTCCGCTCGTCTTCCGGTCCGTCCACGGCCTTGTCAGCGAAGGCCTGCTGGCTGCCTGCGGCGAGGACGGGAGTCAGTTGTCCTGAGTTCGTGCTTAGTTGTTACAATGCGTATCCGGGAGGGAGAGCATGGTCAAGTCACTCGATGAACTGGCCAAGATCAGGGACAAGGCCAAGGAGGCCCTGAACTTGCGCGCGGGCGAAAAAGAGACCAAGATAATCGTCGGCATGGGCACCTGCGGCATCGCCGCCGGGGCCCGCGAGGTCATGGCCGCTATTCTCGATGAGCTCGGGAAGAGGAACCTGACCGAGGTAACCGTGACCCAGACGGGCTGTATCGGTCTTTGCGACAAGGAACCTCTGGTCGACGTCTTGCGGCCGGGTCAGCCCAGGGTCTCCTACGGCCGGGTCGACGCCGAGAGAGCCCGCCGCATCGTCACGCAGCACGTTGTGAACGGTCAGATAGTCGGGGAGTGGGTCGTCGGGACCCAGTCCTGAGCCGGTCGACCACCTAGACAGGGAGGGGAGAGCATGGCCTTGCAGAGGGCCCACGTTCTGGTCTGCGCCGGTGCGGGCTGCGTGTCCTCAGGGTGTAAAGCCGTTGAGGAAGCTCTGGTGAGCGCGGTCAAGAAGCTCGGCATCGAAGACGAAATCCGCATCGTCGAGACCGGATGCATGGGGCCGTGCGACCTCGGGCCGGCCATCGTGGTCTACCCCGAGGGCGTCTTCTACCGCAAGGTGAAACCCGAAGACGCGCCGGTTATCGCTGAGGAGCACCTCCTCAAGGGCCGGGTCGTCCAGAGACTCCTTTACAGCCTGCCCGGCGAGGAGCGGACCCTGCCGAAGTACGACGACATCACTTTCTTCAACCGGCAGACGCGCGTTGCCCTGCGGAACACGGGTCTCATCGACCCGCTGGTCATCGAGGAATACATCGCCCGCGACGGCTACGCCGCGCTGGGCAAGGTCCTGAGCAAGATGACGCCGGAAGAGGTCATCGCCGAGGTCAAGAAGTCAGGTCTCCGCGGTCGGGGCGGCGCCGGCTTCCCCACCGGCCTTAAGTGGGAGTTCGCCGCCAAGGCTCCCGGCAATCCCAAGTACGTCGTCTGCAACGCCGATGAGGGTGACCCAGGGGCCTTCATGGACCGGAGCATCCTCGAAGGCGACCCCCACACGGTTATTGAAGGCATGGCCATCTGCGGCTACGCCATCGGCGCCAACCAGGGCTACGTCTACGTGCGAGCCGAGTACCCGCTCGCCGTCGAGCGCCTGGCCCACGCCCTCGGGCAGGCCCGCGAGTTCGGGTTTCTCGGGAAGAACATCCTCGGGCTCGGGTTCGACTTCGACCTTGAGATACGCGTCGGAGCCGGCGCCTTCGTCTGCGGCGAGGAGACAGCCCTGATGGCCTCCATCGAGGGCCGCCGCGGCGAACCGCGCCCGCGTCCGCCGTTCCCGGCGCAGTCGGGCCTCTGGGGTAAGCCGACCAACATCAACAACGTCGAGACCTGGGCCAACATCCCGCCGATAATCCTGCGCGGCGGCGACTGGTTCGCGTCGATGGGGACCGAGAAGTCGAAGGGGACGAAGGTCTTCGCCCTGGCCGGGAAGATCCGGAACACGGGTCTCGTCGAGGTCCCCATGGGTATGACCCTCGGCGAGATCGTCTACGACCTCGGGGGCGGCATCCCGGACGATAAGCCCTTCAAAGCCGCCCAGACGGGCGGACCCTCCGGTGGCTGCATCCCGCGGGAGTACCTGAACACGCCGGTCGACTACGAGTCTCTGGCCGCCCTGGGAACCATCGTCGGGTCGGGCGGGCTCATCATCATGGACGAGGACACCTGCATGGTGGACCTTGCCAAGTTCTTCCTGGAGTTCGTCCAGGAGGAATCCTGCGGGAAGTGCGCGCCGTGCCGGATAGGGACCAAGCGGATGCTTGAGATTCTCAACCGCATCACGCACGGCCAGGGGCGGGAGGGCGATGTCGAACTCCTCATGGAGCTCGGCGAGCAGATCAAGGCCTCCGCGCTCTGCGGTCTCGGCCAGACGGCTCCGAACCCGGTGCTGTCGACCATCCGCTACTTCCGCGACGAGTACGACGCCCACATCCGGGAGAAGAGGTGCCCGGCGTCGGTCTGCGCCTCGCTCTTCCTCGCGCCGTGCCAGAACTCGTGCCCGGTGGGCGTCGACGTACCGCTCTACGTCGACCTCACCCGTCAGAGCCGGTTCGCCGAGGCGCACGCCGTGATTCGGATGGATAACCCCCTGCCCCTCGTCTGCGGCCGGGTCTGCACCCACCCCTGCGAGTCCAAGTGCCGCCGGGCCCAGCTCGATTCGCCCGTCGCCATCCGGGCCCTCAAGCGCTTCGTCGCCGACTACCCCATGAACGGGAGCGGGACCTTCGCCCTTCCGCCGAAGGCCGACACGCGGGCCGAGAAGGTGGCCGTCGTCGGGTCCGGTCCGGCCGGTCTGACCTGCGCCAACTACCTGGCGCGCTTGGGCTATCAGGTCACGGTCTTCGAGGCCCTGCCGGTCATCGGCGGCATGCTGGCGGTCGGGATACCCGACTACCGCCTGCCGAAGAAGGCTCTGAAGCAGGAGATAAAGTACCTCGAGGACCTCGGCATCACCTTCAAGACCAACACCAGGGTCGGTCGGGACGTCACCCTGGCCGAACTCAGGGGGAGGCACGACGCGGTCTTCCTCGCGGTCGGGGCTCACCTCGGCCAGAAGCTCGGAATCCCCGGCGAGGACGCCGACGGTATCTTCGACGCGGTTACCTTCCTGCGAGCCGTCAACCTGGGCGAAGGGCCGAACCTCAGGGGCCGCACCGTTCTCGTGGTCGGCGGCGGCAACGCGGCTATCGACGCTGCGCGGTCCAGCCTGCGACTCGGGGCGAAGAAGGTCTCCATCGTCTACCGGCGGACCCGGACGGAGATGCCGGCTCTCCGCGAGGAGATTGAAGAGGCCGAGCGGGAGGGCATCGACATCCGCACTCTCGTCATCCCCAAGCGGGTCATCGTTCGGGGAGGGAAGGTCGGGGGGCTGGAGTGCCTCGAGGCCGTCCTCGGCGAGTTCGACCGCTCCGGGCGGCGCCGGCCGCTGCCCAAGGCCGGCTCGGACTTCATCCTCGACGCCGACGTCGTCATCGCCGCCATCGGCCAGGTGGTGGACCAGGACGGGCTGGCAGGCAAGACCGGCGTCGCGACCGACAACCGGGGGACCATTACCGTCGACGGGGCGACCCTGGCCACGAGCATGGACGGGGTCTTCGCGGGCGGCGACTGCGTCACCGGTCCGGACACCGTCATTGAGGCCATCGCGGCCGGGAAGAAAGCCGCGCAGGCCATCGATAAGTACCTGGGCGGTGACGGAGTTCTGTTCCACCGGGAGGATGTCGTTAGGGAGCTGACCGCCGACCTCGTCGAAGAGGAGACCCCGCGGCAGCCCGTTCCGTGTGTCCCGGTCGAGCAGAGAATCTCCGATTTCACCGAGGTCGAGCTCGGGTACACGGCCGGCATGGCCCTGGCGGAGGCGGCCCGCTGCCTTCGCTGTGACGTCAAGGAGTGAGCCCCGCGAGGGCTAGCTTAGCGAACGGAGAGTGAACACATGGCTCTGGTCAAGCTGACCATCGATGGAGTCCCAGCCGAAGTCCAGGCCGGGACGACCATTCTCCAGGCCGCCGAGGGGCTCGGGATCCGCATACCAACACTGTGCTACCTGGAGGGCATCCACGAGGTCGGAGCCTGCCGGGTCTGCGTGGTCGAGGTCGTGGGGGCCAAGGCTCTCCAGGCCGCCTGCGTGACACCGGTGACCGAGGGGATGACCGTCCTGACGAACACGCCCGCCGTTCGGAGGACGAGGAAAACGACGGTCGAACTCCTCCTCTCCAACCACGAAACCGACTGCCCGACCTGCGTCCGCAACCTCAACTGCGAGCTCCAGGCCCTGGCCGAGTCGATGGGTATCCGGGAGAACCGTTTCCTGGGAGAGCGTACCCATCACGAACCGGATACCTCGAGCTGGTCCATCGTCCGAGACCCGGATAAGTGCGTTCTGTGCCGCCGCTGTGTGAGCGTTTGTGAGAAGGTGCAGGGCGTCAAGGCCATCGGACCGATCAACCGGGGCTTCGAAACGGTGGTGGGCCCGGCCTTCGGCGAGCCCCTGGCCGACACGATCTGCGTCAATTGCGGCCAGTGCATCCTGGTCTGCCCGACGGGCGCGCTCTACGAGAAGGACTCCATCGCCGACGTCTGGGCCGCCCTGGGCGACCCGGACAAGCACGTCGTCGTCCAGACCGCCCCGGCCACGCGCGTGGCCGTCGGCGAGACCTACGGTCTGCCGCCTGGGAGCATCGTCACGGGGAAGATGGTCGCCGGCATCCGGCGCCTCGGGTTCGACCGGGTCTTCGATACCGACTTCACGGCCGACCTGACCATCATGGAGGAGGGCCACGAGTTCATCGAGCGCCTGACCAAGGGTGGGGTGCTCCCGATGATAACCTCCTGCAGCCCGGGGGGGATCAAGTTCAT
>DYEX01000141.1 GCA_020725525.1 Desulfovirgula sp. | reverse complement strand
GGAGCGGTGCATTGAATGCGGGTGCTGCATTGCCGGCTGCGCCACGGCCAACATCCGGGAAGATTTCATCGGAGCGGCGGGCATAAACCGGGTGGCCCGGTTTATGGTCGACCCCCGGGATGAACGCAGCCCGCAGGAATACTTCGAAGTGGTGGGCACGGAAGAGGGCACCTTTGGCTGCGTGGGCCTCATGGCCTGCGAAGACAACTGCCCCATGGAGCTGCCCCTGCAAATGCAGCTGGCCTACGTGCGCCGCAGGATGGCCGCGGCAGGCCTTGCAGCCAGGCCGCAAACCAGGGCCGGTTAGTTTATGAAGCTTTCCTAATAAAACCATGGACAGAGGCAGCCCGCATGTAAAAGAGGGGGCCGGTTGTCCAGCCATATGTGGTAAAGGGGAAAAGGAGTCGATTATCCCTTTTCCCCTTTATGCCTATATCAAAATTTCCAAGCCTTGAGTTTTGAAAAAATATCATAACAGTGGGATCCAAGTAGTATCTCTTAAACGTCATGAATATAGAAGCTTTTTTATTTAAAAAGGGGGAGTGATTATTTTTGAGGAACCTGAAAAAATTTTTGTTGTTTCTCGTAGCGGTTGTTTTATGCTTACAAACCAGTGCCGCTTACGCAGCACAGGCGGATTTAAAACCGCCCCCGGAGCAGAGTAAAGCTTACAAAGTGATCGGAATCGAATCCTTACAATATCTTAAAGAGTGGGGGTGCGATTTAACTCCGTACGGAGGAGGTTATATCTATATCACCGGCTTTACTCAAGCGTATCAGAACGTAGATTACATCAAGGTAAAGCTGTACCTGCAGCGTTGGAACGGTAGTAACTGGGTCAATTTGGGCAACTGGTTGTTCGAAGACCGCAACACTTCTCTTGTTACTGGTGAAAAGGGGTTGCAGGTTGCCACCGGCTATTATTATCGAGTAAGAGGCGAGCACAGCCTGACCAATGACGGGGTAACCGAACCCAGCAAGCCCGCGGAGTCTTATTCATCGGCAATTTATATAAAGTAAAGCACCAGCCGTGATTTGTTTAATGCAAAGACTCAACTATTTTTAAGGCTTCTTCTTTGCTAATATTTCCTTCCAGTTGATAAACTATCCCCAGCTTTATCCACCTAATTTTTAGGCTCTTGTCTTTAAATACGATCATCTTGCCGCTGGTATTCCCAATTTTAATATCCTGAACAACAGCATCTTCGATATCGTATCCGTACCCCTGGACATAACCTGCGGGGGTGTTTTTTTCTGTGATCTCGAAATATCTCGAACCGGAAGCAGTATATTTTAACAGTAATTTCAACGACTTAAACCACTAAACATTCCCATCCATTATGATACAAGATTGCCGTTTTTATCCTCGAACAGGAATAGCAACTTAACATTGCCCAACCACGGAATACGGGGGTCAATATTGTTTCGCAACAGTT
>DYEX01000140.1 GCA_020725525.1 Desulfovirgula sp. | reverse complement strand
GTCCGGCTCGATGGCCAGTTCCATCCCCAGAATGTGGTCCACTGCCCTCACCACCAGGCCCTCGCCCGCCGCTTCCACTTCCGGCTTTTTCTCCCGGTCGTAGCGGATGAAGATAATCCCCTTCTGCCGCGCCTGCGTGTAATATTGCTCGTTTAACCCGTACACCCGGATGTCCCGGTAGAGAATGTAGATGTTCGCCTGGGGTTTTTGCTCCTTCAGCTTCAGGGCGTTCTTAATAGCATGGCTGCAGCATACCCGGCTGCAGTAGGGGTGATCGTCGTCCCGGGAACCCACGCACTGGATCATGACCACCGTGTTGAGACCCTGCACTTCCCCACGGTGGATGCGTTCCTCCAGTTCCCGCTGGGTCATCACCCGGGGATGCCGCCCTAAAAGGTATTCCTGCGGCCGGGCTTCCCTGGCCCCCGTGGCCAAAACCACCGCCCCGTGGCTTATTTCCAGTTCCTTTTCCGGCGTTTTGATGCGGCTGTGGTAGTTCCCCGGGTAGCCCCCGGCTTCCACTACTTCGCTGCCGGTATACACCCGAACCAGCGGGTGGCCGGTCACCTTATCGATCAGTTCATCCAGGAATTGCCGGGGATCCGAGCCCTGCAGGGTGTAGTAGAGGTACCTGGCGTTCCCGCCCAGCTCACGTTCCTTTTCCACCAGGCTCACTTGAAAACCCTGTTCCGCCAGGGAGAGGGCTGCCGTCATGCCCGCCACTCCCCCGCCCACCACCAGGGCACCCTTGTTGATCTCGGTGTAGGTCTGGGTGATGGGGGTGAGCAGGCGCACCTTTGCTACGGCCATGCGCACCAGGTCCTTGGCCTTTTCCGTGGCCTCCTGCGGCCGGTCCCGGTGCACCCAGGAGGAGTGCTCCCGGATGTTCACGTGCTCGTACAGGTAGGGGTTCAGCCCCGCTTCCCTCAAAACGTTCTGGAACAGCGGCGCGTGGGTCCGCGGCGTGCACGACGCCACCACCACCCGGTTCAAACGGTGCTCATGAATGCATTTTTTAATTTCCTCTACGCTATCCTGGGAGCAGGTGAAGAGGAATTCCCTCGCGTAGACTACACCGGGCAGGCGTTTGGCGTACTCCACCACCTCGGGCACCCGTACCACGCTGCCGATGTTGATGCCGCAGTGGCAGACAAACACTCCCACCCGGGGCGGCTGTTTATGCACCGGCCTTTCCGGGGGGTACTCCTTGACCCGGGTTTCGCTGCCCCGGGCGG
>DYEX01000139.1 GCA_020725525.1 Desulfovirgula sp. | reverse complement strand
GGTAGGGGAGCGTTCCCACCGGGTAGAAGTCACACTGGGAGGTGTGGTGGACTGGTGGGAAGTGAGAATGCCGGTATAAGTAAGCGAAAAGGCAGGTGAGAATCCTGCCCGCCGAAAGCCTAAGGATTCCTGGGGAAGGCTCGTCCGCCCAGGGTAAGCCGGGGCCTAAGCCGAGGCCGAAAGGCGTAGGTGATGGGGAATCGGTTGAGAATCCGATGCCACCGGTAGGCCGATTGAGGATGGGGTGACGCAGGAGGGTAGGCCAAGCGCGCGGCTGGAAAGGCGCGTCCAAGCCGGTAGGGTGTGGGACAGGCAAATCCGTTCCACGGAAAGCCCGAGAGGTGAAGGGGAGGGAAATAAGAGTACCGAAGTGGCTGAACCCAAACTGCCAAGAAAAACCTCTAACGAGGAATACCGGTGCCCGTACCGCAAACCGACACAGGTAGGCGAGGAGAGAATCCTCAGGCGCGCGAGAGAACCCTCGTTAAGGAACTCGGCAAAATGACCCCGTAACTTCGGGAGAAGGGGTGCCCCGGTAGCGTGAAGGTATAAACTGCTGGAGCGCGAGGGGGCCGCAGAGAAGAGGCCCAAGCGACTGTTTACCAAAAACACAGGTCCCTGCTAAATCGAAAGATGAAGTATAGGGGCTGACGCCTGCCCGGTGCTGGAAGGTTAAGGGGAAGGGTTATCCAGCACTCAACCCAGCGTTTGAAAGAGGAAAACTCTAAAGGAGTAAATTGCTTGAAGAGGGTTAAATCTTTCGAGCGATGGGTTGAGTGCTGGAGAAGCTCTGAACCGAAGCCCCAGTAAACGGCGGCCGTAACTATAACGGTCCTAAGGTAGCGAAATTCCTTGTCGGGTAAGTTCCGACCCGCACGAAAGGCGTAACGACTTGGGCGCTGTCTCAACGAGGGGCTCGGCGAACTTGTAGTACCCGTGAAGATGCGGGTTACCTGCGACGGGACAGAAAGACCCCGTGGAGCTTTACTGCAGCCTGACATTGGACTTCGGTATTGCATGTACAGGATAGGTGGGAGGCAGGGAAGCCGGGGCGCCAGCCCTGGTGGAGCCGACCTTGGGATACCACCCTTGTGGTATTGGAGTTCTAACAGGGTACCGTGGAGCCGGTACATGGACAGTGTCAGGTGGGCAGTTTGACTGGGGCGGTCGCCTCCTAAAAGGTAACGGAGGCGCCCAAAGGTTCCCTCAGCGCGGTTGGAAATCGCGCGTTAGAGTGCAAAGGCAGAAGGGAGCTTGACAGCGAGACTGACCGGTCGAGCTGGGACGAAAGTCGGGCTTAGTGATCCGGCGGTAGCGAGTGGAAGCGCCGTCGCTCAACGGATAAAAGCTACCCCGGGGATAACAGGCTTATCTCCCCCAAGAGTTCACATCGACGGGGAGGTTTGGCACCTCGATGTCGGCTCATCGCATCCTGGGGCTGGAGTAGGTCCCAAGGGTTGGGCTGTTCGCCCATTAAAGCGGTACGTGAGCTGGGTTCAGAACGTCGTGAGACAGTTCGGTCCCTATCCGTCGCAGGCGCAGGAAACTTGAGAGGAGCTGTCCCTAGTACGAGAGGACCGGGATGGACAGACCGCTGGCGTACCAGTTGTTCCGCCAGGGGCAGCGCTGGGTACCCAAGTCTGGTGTGGATAAGCGCTGAAAGCATCTAAGCGCGAAGCCCTCCTCAAGATAAGGTTTCCCACCCAGCACTCAACTGAGCCTGTCAGGCCAATCCACTTAAGGAGAGATTGGCACGCTCAGTTGAGTGCTGGGGTAAGACCCCTGGAAGACTACCAGGTAGATAGGCCGGGCGTGTAAGCCGGGTAACCGGTTGAGCGGACCGGTACTAATAGGTCGAGGGCTTGACCAGGACGAACGAAACTCCGCTGTGAAGTTTTGAGGGAATAAAAAAAATTTCCGGTGGCTATACCGGAGGGGAAACACCCGTTCCCATCCCGAACACGGAAGTTAAGCCCTCCAGGGCCGATGGTACTTGGGGGTCGACCCCTGGGAGAGTAGGTCGCTGCCGGAAAATATTTTTCATACCCCCGGATTAGCCCGGGGGTTTTTACTTGTATCGGGCAAGGAGCAGTCCCGGGTCCTGGGTGGCAAAGGCGGGCATACCTCAAAAAATTACAGAGAATTTGCTTTATCCAGTGACGCGTGGTATGATAAAAGCTAGGATTTTCAACAACGGGGGGATTGGGTTTGCATCTGTTCGCGCAGCGATTGACCGAATGGCTCAAAGAACAGGTCACTCAAAGGGGAGCCCGGGGCTATGTGGTAGGTTTGAGCGGTGGCATTGATTCTGCCGTTACAGCTGTTTTATGCAAAAGGGCCTGCCCGGAAAATGTCCTGGGGGTAATCATGCCCTGCTACAGCAACCCCCAGGATGCCGACGACGCCAGGTTGGTGGCCAAAACCTTTGATATTCCTTTTAAAGAAATAGTTCTCGACGAGCCCTTTGCTCTTTTGGTACGCCTGTTGACTGGTGAGGATTATGATGTGGAGAAAAAGGACCTCTCCATTATCAACATCAAGCCGAGGCTGCGCATGACCACCCTTTATTTTTATGCTTCCCGTCTGCAGTACCTGGTTGCCGGGACGGGCAACCGCAGCGAACTGACCGTCGGCTATTTCACCAAATATGGTGATGGCGGCGTGGATCTCTTACCCATTGGCAACCTCGTCAAGCGTCAGGTTTACGAACTGGCCGAATATCTCGGTATACCGCGGCGCATTATTGAAAAACCCCCTTCTGCCGGGTTGTGGGCCGGTCAAAACGACGAGGCGGAAATGGGCATTACCTACCAGGAACTGGATGAGTTTATCCTCACCGGGAAGGCCGATGACCGGGTACGGGAAACGGTCAATTTTCTGGCGGCTAAAAATGCCCATAAAAAGCAGATGCCAGCCCTGCCGCCCTTTTAGTCTTTTTTAGGTTTAAAGCAACCGGGCTTTAGTGGTAAGCAGGGCCGATCGCCGTTCCAGTAATATATGACATTATCTTAAATGACTAACAGGCCCCCGGCGCTTTTGGGTAGGGGAGGAGGTTTTAGCAAGAGATGTCCGGTCATTCCAAATGGTCAACCATCAAACGGAAAAAGGCCAGGGTGGATGCCCAGAGGGGCAAAATATTTACCCGCCTGTCCAGGGAAATTATCGTGGCGGCCCGTCTGGGAGGCGGAGATCCCGACGCCAACCCCAGGCTGAAAGCGGCGATACAGCGGGCTAAAGAAGCCAATATTCCCAACGAGAATATTCAACGGGCCATTCAGAAAGGTACCGGGGAACTGGGCGCGGCAGCCTACGAGGAACTTATTTACGAGGGCTACGGTCCCGGCGGGGTGGCGGTCATGCTGGAGATCATGACCGATAACCGGAACCGCACCGCCGGAGAGATCCGGCACCTTTTCTCCCGTCACGGCGGTAATCTGGGGGAAGCCGGCTGCGTCTCCTGGATGTTTTCCAAAAAGGGCGTTATTGTGGTGGAAAAAGACGGCCTGGATGAGGATGAGTTAATGCTAAACGCCCTGGAGGCGGGGGCCGAAGATGTGAAAACCGAAGAGGACGAGTTCGAAATCATTACCGCTCCCGAGGATTTTGAACAGGTGCGCCGGGCCCTGGTGGAAAAGGGAGTACCCATTGCCGAGGCCCAGGTTACCATGGTTCCCCAGAGCACGGTTAAGCTTACCGGCAAAGAGGCGGAGCAAATGATGCGTTTGATGGAAGCCCTGGAAGATCATGACGATGTCCAGGAAGTGTATGCCAACTTTGAACTTGAAGATTGATAAGAAATAAAAGCTAGAGAAAGTATGGTTCCGGCAAAAAGTGGCAATAATATAGTCGATAAAGACTGCTGTTTTTGAGGAGTGTCCGGAGCCATGCTCAAAAGGCTGCTCTATGCCCTGGCGGGATTACTGGTCATGCTGGGGGTGGCGTTGACAGTTTATCTGGGGTTGAACCTGCTTGGAGAGCCATCCATAAAGCCCGGCCTGGCCGTCTTTAAATCCGGTGACCAATCTGTCCTGCCGGTGAAAAGCGGCACCTTTGTCCAGGAAGAAAAAGAATATCTTTGCGGTGACGTCCACATTGTCTTCCTGGGCCGTGCTCCCCGGGAATTGGTCGGGTTAGACCGGGCAGACCTGGCCAGGCGTTATCCGCCTGCACAGGGCTGGACCATGGAGGAGCAGGGCAGGATGTTAATTTTAAGGCAACGGGTTGAGGATTTCTGTCCGGAACACAAAAACTACCGTCATCTGGGTATTCGTGAGGGCTATCTGGCTATCTACGAAGGACCTCTTGGTCATGATGAAAAACTGCTCCGGGTAGAAAAGAATATGCCGGTAGCCAACCTTCATCCTGATTTACAGCTGAAGTTGCACAAGGCGGGCGATTTTAACCGCCAGGATCCGGAAACCCAGGCCATTTTGCGTGCCGAACTGGAGTTTCCTTCAGAGCAGGCGGTCAACGCCATGCTGGAAAACCTCGATGAAGCAACGGAGTCCGGGACTGATCCCGGACTTGATTTTTGGCTTTGTGGCAGGAGCCGGGGCTGATGGTGTGGAATTTTTTACAGAGGGAGAGGGGTCATGCGGGTTATTGGTGTTGATCCGGGTACGGCCATCACCGGCTATGGCATAGTTGATCTGCAGGGTAACCGGCTTGAGGTGGTGGCCTATGACTGCATTAAAACCGATGCGGGCCTGGCTATGCCTTTGCGACTGCAATATCTCTACCGGCAACTGCTGGCGGTGCTGGAATTTTACCGGCCGGAGCAGTGTGCGGTAGAAGAACTTTTTTTTAATAAAAATGCCCGCACAGCCCTGGCCGTGGGACAGGCCCGGGGGGTAACCCTTCTGGCGGCCGTCAATGCCGGCCTGGAAGTGGCCGAGTATACTCCGCTGGAGGTCAAACAGGCGGTGGTTGGTTACGGCCGGGCGGCCAAGGAGCAGGTCCAGTACATGGTGCGGGCTCTTTTATGCCTGCCCGAAATTCCCCGTCCCGATGATGTCGCCGATGCCCTGGCGGTGGCCATCTGTCATGCCCACCGGCTCGGTGGGAGAAAAATAATGCTTTAGCTCACCGGAGCCAGAGGGAGGAAAACCCTTGCATGATTGCCTTTTTGAGTGGTAATCTGGTTGAAGTACAGGAAGACGGCATCATTGTGGATGTGAACGGGGTAGGGTACCTGGTGCGGGTACCCCTGTCCATGGTCAGCCATCTTCCGCCTGAAGGGCAGCCGGTACGCCTGTATACCCATTTATTGTGGCGGGAAGACGGGCCGGCACTTTTTGGTTTTTCCAGCCGGGCAGAGCTGGAAACCTTCCGCTGCTTGTTAAACGTGGCCGGTGTGGGTCCCCGGGCTGCGCTGGCTATTCTGTCGGCGGTAACACCCGGGACGCTGCGCCGGGCAGTGGTGGAGGAGAATGAAACTCTTCTCACCACCGTTCCCGGGGTGGGTAAAAAAACGGCCCGGCGCATTATTCTGGAGTTGAAGGATAAACTGCCGGAGAGGGTGTTTGCGTCTGACGGAACAGATGGCATAGGTGGCGCAGGTCCCCTGGGGCACGAGGAAGAAGCCATAGCTGCCCTGGTGGCTCTGGGTTACGGCGAGGTGGAGGCCCGCCGGGCCCTGCGGCAGGTCCGCCAGCAGGGTGCTTCCGGGACTACCGGGGATTTGCTGCGGTCCGCCCTCCAGTGGCTGGGCAGGCAAAAAAAACCTTAACCGGTTAATGGGGGGTGTTTACCCTTGGAGGAAAGGCTGCTTTCCGCCGCCTTACGGTCGGAGGACGGGGAAAGCGAATATACCCTGCGGCCGCGGCGGCTGCGGGATTTTATCGGCCAGGAAAAAATTAAAGAAAGCCTGTCCATTTTTATAAGTGCTGCCAAAGAGCGGGGTGAAGTGCTGGATCACGTGCTGTTGTTTGGCCCCCCCGGCCTGGGAAAAACCACCCTGGCCGGCATCATTGCCAGTGAGCTGGGAGTGGGCATCCGGGTCACATCCGGTCCAGCCGTGGAAAGACCCGGTGATCTGGCCGCCATTTTAACCAACCTCTCTCTGGGAGATGTTTTATTTATTGACGAGGTGCACCGTTTGAGCCGGCCGGTGGAGGAAATACTGTACCCGGCCATGGAGGATTTTGCTCTGGACATAGTCATTGGTAAGGGACCGGGGGCCCGTTCCCTTCGTCTGGAGCTTCCCCGGTTTACTTTGATTGGCGCCACCACCCGGGCCGGCCTGCTTACTTCCCCCCTGCGGGATCGATTTGGGGTAATTTGCCGGCTGGAATATTACGAGGTAAACGAGCTGGTTCAGATCATCACCCGGTCGGCACATATTCTGGGTATACCCATTGAAACGGAGGGGGCTTTAGAAATTGCCCGGCGGTCCCGGGGGACTCCCCGGGTGGCCAATCGCCTGCTAAAACGGGTGCGGGATTACGCCCAGGTCCGGGCCGGGGGTGTAATCACCCGGGCAGTGGCCGTAACGGCACTGCAGTTTCTGGAGGTGGACCCCCTGGGTCTGGATCATACCGACCGGCGCCTGTTGCGCATAATTATAGAGAAATTTAACGGCGGGCCTGTGGGATTGGATACCCTGGCGGCAGCGGCCGGTGAGGAAGCAGGCACTCTCGAGGATGTGTTTGAGCCCTACCTTTTGCAAACGGGTCTTCTGGCCCGCACCCCCCGGGGGCGGGTGGCCACTCCGGCGGCTTACAAACATCTCGGCCTGCCCTTGAAACGAGATCCTGTTCAGGTCAGCCTGTGGTAAAGGTGATGTCCGGTGAAAATACTCCTGCACACCTGCTGTGGCCCCTGCACCATCTACCCCCTGGACTACCTGCGCAAGGAGGGCCACACGGTTTACGGCTATTTCTTTAACCCCAATATCCATCCCTACACCGAATGGTTGAAACGCAAGGAAACCCTGGAAAAATATGCCCGCGAGCAGGAACTGCCCGTCATTTTCGATGAGCACTACCCGCTGGAGCAATTTTTACAGATGGTGGTTCACCGGGAAACCCGGCGCTGCCAGTTCTGCTACGCCTTACGCCTGCGGCAGGCAGCCGGGGTGGCCAGACGGGGAGGTTTTGACGCCTTCAGTACCACCCTGCTGGTAAGCCCCTTTCAAAAACACGACTTGCTCCGGGAAATCGGCGAGGCCGCAGGCGAAGAATCGGGGATCCCCTTTTACTACGTCGATTTCCGTCCCGGTTTCAAGGAAGCGGTGGCCCGCTCCAAAGAGCTGGGTATGTACCGGCAGCAGTATTGCGGGTGTATATATAGTGAAAAAGAGCGTTACTACCGTCCCAAAAAAGAAGGTGCGGGTGAAGGGAAATGATGTACGGCTTGGGTAAAATGATCGCCCTGATGGGTATTTTCCTCCTGGTCATTGGCGGCCTGCTCATGGCCTCCGAAAGGCTCTTTAACCTGGGCCGCCTGCCCGGAGACATTTTAATCCAGAAAGGGAATTTCACCTTTTATTTTCCCATCGTGACCTCCATCATTTTGAGTATCGTTCTTACCATCATTCTTAACCTCATATTCAGACGTTAGCTTCCAGCTGGCAGGAATGTGGGTGAACCTGTCGAATTTACCTGGATGGGGATGATTTTACATCCAGGGGGTTTGTTTTGTGTGTAAAAAGCGCTTGAATCCAGTAATCCTTCTTTTGGGTCTGCTGGCTTTGCTGGGCTGTCCCGCCTGGCCGGCATGGGGGGAAGTTACGGTGGTACCTTCAGACGTCCGGGTCGGCCTGGTACAGCAGGCCGGTCGGGTACAATTTTCTGTAACCGGAAATTATCAACTGGTTGATTTATACACCAACCAGTATATATCGGATGTTCTCCCCGGCCAGCGCTGGGAAGTATGCTTTTCCCCTGCGGGCCTGGAATTATACAGGGATGGCTTCCGGCTCGGCAGTTTTACCGGTCCTTTAGTGGTGCAGGGCAAAATCTTTCGGGTGGCCGCACTTTCGGGGACAGGAAAGCAGGTGCAACGGGAAACCGGTTTGCATGCCCTGGGAGCGAACGGCAGGCAGGTGGTGCTCAATAACCTGGCGGGCGTCAGCGTAGTGGGTGCCGGTGGGCACAGTAAGCAAATTGCTCCTGCCGGGGGACTGAACCTGGTTACTCTTTACCAGGGGGATCAGGCCCGGCGGTACAGGGGAAATATGGAATTCCGTATTGATGGCAGGGGCATCACGGCCGTTAACCACCTGCCCATCGAGGAATACCTTTACGGAGTGGTGCCCGCGGAGATGCCTGCCCACTGGCCGGCCGAGGCACTGAAGGCCCAGGCGGTGGCCGCCCGCAGTTATGTCCTGGCCCAGCTGGGGACCTACGCCAGCCAGGGTTTTGATGTGCTGGCCACCCAGGCAAGCCAGGTATACCGGGGGTACGACGGTGAGCATCCCGCCGCCACAAAAGCGGTGGATGAAACCCGGGGAGTGGTGATGACCTACCGCGGCCGGCCCATCAGTGCCGTTTTTCACAGTTCAAGCGGCGGGTACACGGAGAATAGCGAGGACGTCTGGAAAAACCAGGTGGACTACCTGCGTGCCCGGCCGGATCCCTTCGACCGGAATCCCCAGAACAAGCATTACGACTGGACCAGGACATATACTGCAGAGCAGCTCAGGGAACAATTGGCCGCTTTGGGCTACCACTTCAGTGAAGTTCACGACCTGGTGGAACTGGAACGCACTTCCACCGGTCAGCGGGTTAAATGCCTGGCCGTTACCGGATTGGGGTTGGACGGGCAACCCTTAACCATCGAAATCGGTAGGGACCCCCAGAAGGGAAAGGCCGATGAGGTGCGCCGGGCCCTGGGGCTGAAAAGCGCGTGTTTTACCATGGAAAAGACCATGACGGGTAATACGGCTCCAGAGCAGAAGCCGGCGGATGTTCAGAGCGTGACCGGTCAGGGGCAGCAGGAAAACGGCCCCCGTTTGGTCAGCGTCACCTTCTGGGGCAGCGGATGGGGCCACGGCCTGGGCATGTCCCAGTACGGTGCGCTTGGCATGGCCGCCCAGGGCTATAGTTACCAGGAAATCTTGCAATACTATTACTCAGGTGTCTCGATAACGTCCAACTACGGAATCTGAAGTTTGGGTGATGGCTTTTGGGTTTGCAATTGAGCGATTTTGATTATGACCTGCCGCCGGAACTAATCGCGCAGGATCCGGCACCCTGCCGGGACGAGTCCCGGTTGATGGTGTTGTTCCGGGACGATGGTCGCACGGAACACCGGCTGTTCCGGGACATTGTGGAATACCTTTCACCGCCGGATGTGCTGGTGTTAAATGATACCCGGGTCATTCCGGGCCGGTTGACGGGCCGCAAAGCGGAAGGCGGGGCAGAAGTAGAGGTTTTGCTCCTCAGGCCGCTGGACGAACGGCGCTGGGAGGCGCTGGTACGGCCGGGGCGGCGGGTGAGACCCGGTACCCGCCTGGTCTTTGGCGACGGCCTGGCCGAGGGTCTGGTGGAGGATGTGACTGAAACGGGCGGGCGGGTGGTGTCATTTACCTCGGCCCTCCCCTTCGAGGAGGTGCTGTCCCGGCTGGGCAAGATGCCCCTGCCCCCCTACATTAAAAAATATCCGGAAGATCCCGAGCGTTACCAGACAGTTTACGCCCGGCAGGAGGGGTCCGCCGCGGCTCCCACCGCCGGGTTGCATTTTACCACGGAACTGCTTGGCAGGATAGAAGCCAGGGGCGTACAGCTGGTCCGGGTGCTGCTGCACGTGGGATTGGGCACCTTCCGGCCGGTGAGGGTCCAGGATATCACCCGGCACCACATGCATGCCGAATATTACGAGGTTACTGAAGAAGCCGCCCGGGCCATAAATGCGGCCCGCGCCCGGGGCGGGCGGCTGGTGGCCGTGGGTACGACCACCACCCGTTGTCTGGAGACGGTGGCCGGTGAGGATGGGCAAGTCCGGCCCGGGACGGGGTGGACGGATATCTTCATCTATCCCGGATACCGGTTTAAGGCCGTGGACGCCCTGGTGACCAACTTCCACCTACCTAAATCCACCCTGTTAATGATGGTCAGCGCCTTCGCCGGCCGGGAAACAATTTTAAACGCCTACCGCACGGCGGTGGAAATGCGCTACCGCTTCTTCAGCTTCGGCGATGCCATGCTGATTATTTAGAGAGGTAGAGAGATCCGTGACCGTCAGCTTTTCCATCATCAAGGAAGATGCCCGCACCGGGGCCCGGGCGGGGGTGCTCCACACCCCGCGGGGGGACGTAGAAACCCCGGTGTTTATGCCCGTTGGCACCCAGGCCACGGTGAAAACCATGACTCCCCGGGAAGTGTGGGACCTGGGCGGCAGACTGATCCTGAGCAATACCTATCACCTGTACCTGCGTCCCGGCGCCGACCTGATCCGGGAGGCCGGGGGGCTGCACAGTTTTATGGGCTGGGATGGCCCCATCCTCACCGACAGCGGAGGTTTTCAGGTTTTCAGCCTGGCTCCTTTGCGCCGCATTGAAGAAGAGGGCGTCTGGTTTCGTTCCCATATAGACGGCAGCGAGCACTTTTTCAGCCCGGAAAAGGCGGTGGCTGTTCAGGAAGCCCTGGGTTCGGACATCGCCATGGCCTTTGACCAGTGTGCTCCTTACCCCTGCACCTATGAAGAAGCGCGGGAAGCCATGGAACGGACCAGCCGCTGGGCGTTGCGTTGTAAAGAGGCCTGGCGGCGCAAGGACCAGGCTCTGTTTGGCATTGTCCAGGGAGGGGTGCACCGGGACCTGCGGGAAAGAAGTGTAAGGGATCTGGTGGAGCTGGATTTTCCCGGATACGGTATCGGGGGGCTCAGTGTGGGGGAGCCTAAGGATATCATGTATCAGGTTCTGGATTATACCGTTCCCCTGCTGCCCCGGGAGAAGCCCCGTTATTTGATGGGCGTGGGGTCGCCCGACTGCCTGCTGGAAGGGGTGGCCCGGGGGGTGGATATGTTTGATTGTGTTTTGCCCACCCGGATTGCCCGTAACGGGACCGTTTTTACCCGTGAAGGGAAACTGGTGGTGCGCAATGCCGGATATGCCCGGGACTTTCGCCCTTTAGATCCGGAATGCGGCTGTTATGCCTGCCGGCACTTTACCCGGGCCTATATCCGCCACCTGATCAAGGCCGGTGAGGTGCTGGGCATTCGCCTGACCACCATCCACAACCTGCATTTTGTTCTGGAGTTGATGCAAAACATCCGCCGGGCCATTCTGGAAGGCAATTTCTACGAGTATAAAGAGGCATTTCTGGCCCGCTGGAACAAAAATTAAATTTTTCTTCCCATCTTAAAAGGGAATTGCCGTTCCGGCACGAATAATAACTTGTCAGGAGAAAGGAGGTTTCATATGAACCAGCAGGTCGTTTCGTTGCTCTACATTGTAGCCCTGTTTGCCCTGCTTTATTTCCTGCTCATACGCCCCCAGCAGCAACGGCAGAAAAAGCACATGGAAATGATCCGTAACCTGAAGGTAAATGATCCCATTGTTACAATAGGCGGTATCTGTGGCACCATAGTAAAGATAAAGGAAGATACCCTGGTGGTGCGGGTGGCGGACAATGTGCGGATTGAAATCCTGAAAAATGCCGTTGCCCAGGTAAGGCCACGGGAGGAAGAAGAGGAAAAGGAAAAATAGCCCTGGTTTCCCGGAAGAGTAGGCCATTCCTACTCTTTTTCTCCGTAAACATGGTATTGGTTAAAAATACCTGGCGCAAGTGGGTTCTTAGGTTAAGGAGATGGGAATTCTTTGATTACCCTGGAAGATATCAAAAATAATCCGGTGGTGGACAGTTTCATCCGCAAAGGAAACGAATACCTGGGAGTAATGGGTTTTACCGAGCACAGCTACCGGCATTTAAACCTGGTGAGCAGTATTGCCCGCAGTATCCTGGAGCGGCTGGGCTACCCCGAAAGGGAAGCCGAGCTGGCGGCCATCGCGGGTTACCTGCATGACATCGGCAATGTGGTAAGCAGGAACGACCACGGTATTTCCGGGGCGGTCCTGGCCTTTTCTATTTTGAACGGCATGGGCATGCACCCCGATGAGATAGCCACGGTAATCTCGGCCATCGCCAACCACGAGGAGCAGTACGGCCAGCCGGTCAACAATGTGGCGGCGGCCCTGATTGTGGCCGACAAGTCCGACGTACACCGTTCCCGGGTACGCAACCAGGACTTTGCCACCTTTGACATACACGACCGGGTAAACTATGCCGTGGAGCATGCCTTTATCTGGGTGGACAGGGAAAAACGCACCATTACCATGGATCTCACCATTGACATTAATATCTGCCCGGTCATGGAGTACTTTGAGATCTTCCTTACGCGGATGACCCTTTGCCGGCGGGCAGCCAGCTTCTTGAAGTGTAATTTTGAGCTGATCATAAACGGTTCCAGGTTGCTCTAGTGCAGTTTGAGAGGGGATTTGGTCATGAAGTGGAACAAGATTTTTATTCTCGCGGGCATCGTGGTGATCGTGGCCCTGGCCACAGTAGCCGCAGTATCGCCGGTTTTCAAGAACAATCCCTATCTGGGGAAATACCTGCCCCTGGTTAAAGACATTACCCTGGGCCTGGACCTGCAGGGCGGGGTTCATGTGGTCCTGGAGGCTAAAGACACCCCCGAAGTGAAGGTTACCCCCGATACAATGAAGCAGCTGATGGCTGTAATTCAGCGCCGCGTAGACCAGTTCGGGGTGGCGGAACCGGTTATCCAGCAGCAGGGGCGGGACCGGTTGATTGTGGAAATTGCGGGCAGGATAGACCCCGAGGAAGCCGTGCGCACCATGGTGAAAACGGCCTACCTGGAATTTAAAACCATGGACGGGAAAACGGTGGTCACCGGGGCCGACCTGAAGGATGCCATTGAATCCAAGGACCCGACTTCGGGGCAGATTACAGTAGATCTCACCTTTAATGCCGCCGGGGCCAAAAAGTTTGCCGAGGCAACGGCGGCCAACGTGGGCAAACCCATAGCCATCATTCTGGACGGACAGGTGTTGCAGGCTCCCGTCGTTCAGGAACCCATTCCCAACGGAAAAGCCCAGATTACGGGATACCAGTCCCTGGAGGAAGCCCACAACATTGCCATCCTGCTGCGTTCCGGCGCCCTGCCGGTAAAGGTGGAGGTGGCGGAAAAACGGGCCGTGGGGCCGGCCCTGGGGGCCGACTCCCTGGATAAGTCCAAGCACGCCGGCCTGGTGGGTGTGCTGGCCATTTTGATCTTCATGGTCATGTACTACCGCCTGCCGGGACTGGTGGCCGATTTTGCCCTGCTGATATACGCCCTGATTGTCCTGGCCATTTACGTGGGCCTGCATGTGACCATGACCCTGCCGGGCATCGCCGCCTTCCTGTTGTCCCTGGGTATTGCCGTTGATGCCAACGTGATTATCTTCGAGCGCCTGAAGGAAGAGTTGCGGACCGGCAAGAGTTTGCGTTCGGCCATTGATGCCGGGTTCAGGCGGGCCTTTACCGCCATCTTTGATGCCAACGCCACCACCCTCATTGCCGCCGTGGTGCTCTACTTCTTCGGCACCGGCCCCATCCGGGGCTTTGCCATTACGCTGGGTATCGGTATAGTGGCCAGCATGTTCACGGCCATCAGCGTCACCCGCTGGCTGTTGCACCTGGTAGCGGCAAGCGGCCTGGTGAAAAACGCGAAAGCTTACGGGGCGTAGGGGGGTGTAAAGGACATGCATTTTATCAAGCTGCGGAAAATCTGGTATGCCATATCCATTGTGGTGATATTGCCCGGATTGATCTCCCTTATGCTTCAGGGGTTGAATCTCGGCATTGATTTTACCGGCGGCAACTTGCTGGAGGTCCGTTTTGCCGAACCGGTGCCGGTGGAAAAGGTGCGGCAGGTGGTGGCCGCCCAGGGGCTGGAGATCAGCCGGGGCATTCAAAAAAGCGGCACTACCGATTACATCATCCGCACCCGGCATTTGACCCAGGACGAATCGGACAGGCTGATCGCGGCTCTTTCTGAGCTGGGCAAAAGTACCGTGTTGCGCAACGAATCGGTGGGTCCCACCATCGGCCGGGAGTTGACCACCAAGGCCATCCTGGCCCTGTTGATTGCTTCGGTGCTGATGGTTATTTACATCACCATTCGCTTTGAATTCAAGCAGGGGATTGCGGCCATTATCGCGCTGTTGCACGACACCCTGGTGGTTACCGGTATTTTCTCCCTTTTCCGGATTGAGGTCGACAGCGCTTTTGTGGCAGCCCTTTTAACCATTATCGGTTACTCCATAAATGACACCATTGTTATTTTCGACCGCATCCGGGAGAACATGCTCTCCAGGAAGAAGGGGGAAAGCCTGGAAGATGTGGTCAATGCCAGCCTGTGGCAAACCCTCACCCGGTCCATAAACACGGTGTTAACGGTGGTTTTCGTCCTGGTGGCCCTTTATTTCCTGGGCGGCAGCACCATCCGCAACTTTGTCCTGGCCATGCTCATCGGTGTGGTCAGCGGTGCCTATTCCTCCATCTGCAACGCCAGCCCCCTGTGGGTGGACTTCAAGCTTATGGAAAAGCGGGCCAAAGTAAAGGAGGCCCGCGCTTAGGCGGACAACGCGGCACCATAGCCGGATCACTGAACATTTACTCTAAAACAAAAGTAACCTTGCAGTTGTACAAAGCGGTGGCCCAGCACTCACCGGCTTACCAGGTCTTCTTAAGACCTGAGGTATCAATCAAACCTTAAGTACCGGAAGCGGAGTCATGTTTCGGTGAGTGCTGGGCCGCCGTTTTTTATTGCTTACCGGAGCCACCCGATCTGCCAGGGCATAAATTTTTTGTTTAGCGTTAACCGCACGGGGAAAATTAAAATTAAACCATGCTCACGGGAGGCTGACCCCGGTGGATGAAAGGGAAAGGCGCATTCTGGAGGCCCTGCGGGACAAGATCACCGAGCTATCCATCAACATGGAAAAGATGAAACTGGCCGAGTATGTTGAGTTGCTGGAACAGCCCAAAAGACTGCTCTACGTTAATTTTCTTTCCGGCCTGGCCCGGGGTGTGGGGGTAGCCGTGGGTTTTGCCCTGCTGGGCGCCATCCTGATTATGATTTTGCAGCGGCTGGTGATGCTCAACCTGCCGGTAATCGGCGGCTTCATCGCCGAGATCGTGGCCATTGTCCAGAGCCGCCTGGGCGGCCCCTAAAGGAAGGGCACCGGCCGACACCAGCCGCCCCATGCACCCAAGTGCTGGAGCCAAAGGAGGATTCATGATGGATGCACAACAGCTGGCGGGGATACGCCGCCGCCTGGAAGAAGAAAAACAGAGGCAGCTTGAGCTGATTAAAGGCATAAACGAGGGTGGCCTGGCCACTTCCATGGCCGATTCCATTGGTGAATTGTCCCTCTACGACAACAACCCGGGCGACATCGGCACGGAAATGTTTGAGCGCAGCAAGGATTTCGCCCTCCGGGAGGATGCCAAAATCAAAATTCAAGCCATTGATGAAGCGCTTGAGAAACTTGACCGGGGCACTTACGGCACCTGCGACATCTGCGGGGGAACCATTGATCCGGAAAGGCTGGAGGCCATTCCCTACACTACCGTTTGTTATCGCTGCCGCCTGCAGGATGAAAAGCGCCCGGTCAGCTCCTACCGTCCCATAGAGGAGGAAATCATTAAGGACCTTTACAACACCAGCTTTGAAGAAGACATGGAAAGTATAATGTATGACCTGGAAGACTCCTGGCAGGAGGTGGCACGCTATTTTGAACATGCCGGGCAGGCCGAAGCCGGGGCTTACTACGGCCCCAATGAACTGGCCGGGGAGGACCGGGGGTATGTGGAAGAGGTAGAAAACATACCGTACGAGATAGGGGATGACGGTGTGATTTACGAGAACCGGCGCGGCTTTGACGACGAAAGCGCACCCTCCGAACGCATCGACGTGGGCATCGAGCATAGCAAAAAAGAGGAGGACAGTTCCCCGTACGGCTAAAAGTGTGCTGGGCGGCCCGAAGCGAGCCGCGGTGCGCATCTTACGCGGAGCACTGGAGTGAGCGGGGATAGCGCCGCATCCAACCGGGTTCACTGAATATTTACAAATGCCGCTGTGGGTGACGGCCCAGCACTCACTGCAACTGAGGTTCTTTGGTGTGGATGATTGCCAAATATGTGCAGAGTCAATCTCTACGCAGGTACCTGGATCCGGTGAGTGCTGGGTGAGTGCTGGGCCGCATCCAACCGGGTTCGCTGAACATTTGCAGACCGGGAAATTTTCTTGTTCCCGGTTGCCCCCAAACGGGCCGTTATGTTATACTATCACCATATAAACGGGAGGATCAGCAGGCCGGCCCTTTTTTAAGGTAGCGGTTTTCACCCGCGGGACTTCATTCTGGCCTTCAGGATGATGGCCCCGGGTCTGTTTTTTATAGGAGTGGTGGGCTTGGACGAGAAAATAAAGATCGCCATGCTTTCGATCATCTCAAATACCCTGCTCACCGGCGGCAAACTGGCCGTGGGTCTGGCCATGAATTCGGTAGCAGTTATTTCCGAAGCATTGCACTCAGGTCTTGACCTGATGGCGGCGCTCATTGCCTATGCTTCGGTGCGGCAATCCTCCCGCCCGGCTGATGCCGAACATAATTACGGCCACGGTAAGTTTGAGAATGTGGCCGCCATTATTGAAGCGCTGTTAATTGTCGCTGCCGGGATCATGATCGTGCTCCAGTCCATTCCCAAACTCCTGGGTGCCCGGGAGGTGCACCACCTGGGCCTTGGCATGACGGTAATGGGGGTATCGGCGGCAGTCAACCTGGTCATCTCCAGCCTTTTGATGCGCACCGCCCGCCGTACCGGTTCTCCGGCCTTGGAAGCCGACGCCTGGCACCTGCGTACCGATGTCTACACCTCGGCGGGAGTATTTCTGGCCATGCTGGCCATTCAACTGACCGGCTGGTACATCCTGGATCCCCTGATTGCCCTGGCCGTTTCCCTGTTCATTTTCAAGGCGGCTTATGATCTCCTGCGGGGTTCCTGGGGCAGCATTGTTGATGCCCGCCTTCCCGACGATGAAGAACAGTTAATCCGGCAGGTTCTGACCTCCTATGCGGGTGAATTTGTCCAGTTCCACGACCTGCGCACCCGGCGGGCCGGTCCCGACCGCCACATAGATTTACACCTGGTGGTTCCCGGTTACCGTCCCATCGCCCAGGTACACCAGCTCTGTGACGCCATCGAAGACGATATCCGCCGGCAGCTGGCTGGAGCCAGCGTACTTATCCACACCGAGCCCTGCCGTCCGGGCTCAAGCGATTGTCATGTCTGCCGGGTGCATATCTCCCTGGCAGGCTCCGCCCAAAAACGTAAATGCGAGGAGTGTCGTGCCTGTGCCGGGCGTCCAGAAGGAGTCCCTCCGGACGCGAATGGGAATGGTTGAAAGAGATACCTCCATGCAGGGAAAAAACTATCAGGGTCGAATATATAAAAAAAGGGGTGAAGGAAAATCCTGCACCCCTTTATCATTACCAGGAAATCACAGCCCCCCATGTCCCCCAAAAGCACCAGCTGCCGCGTATTAAAAAATTATTATAGATATCCAGACCGGGGGTGATTCATTGGGGTTGAAGGATGGTGCTGCCGGTGGAGGATTTAGCTCACCTCCTTGCCCTGGCCAGGTCAGGGGACGGTACGGCCCGGGAAAAATTGCTGTCTGAATGCCGGCCCTTTATTGCCCGGGTCACTGCCGGGCTTTGCCGCCGGCACCTGGAATGGGGTTTTGATGATGAGCTGAGCATTGCCTTCATTACTTTTAATGAAGCCATTGACCGTTACGAAGAAGACCGGAAGGTGCCCTTTCTGGCTTTTGCCCGGTTGATGATCAGAAGCCGGATTACTGATTACCTGCGCAAGGAAGCAAGAGCGTCCGCGCACCTGGCCGGCTCACTGAACAGTGAACAGGAGGATGTATGCGTTAACCCCCTCGAGTCATCGCTGGCCTGGCAGGATTATCTTGCCCGGGAGGCAGCCCGGGAAAGGGAAGAAGAGATCAGGGATTATACCAGGCTCCTGGCTGAATTTGAGATCTCCTTTTCCGAACTGGTGCGCTGTGCACCCAGGCATGCAGATGCGCGGCAGGTATTGCTCGGGGTTGCCCGCCAGCTGGCTGCCGATGATTCCCTTTTCCAGCACCTGATGAAAACAAAAAAATTGCCCTTAAAGGAGCTTTCCCTGCTCACCGGTGTGCACAGGAAAACCCTGGAGCGGGGACGTAAATATATCATTGCCATGGCCTTACTGTGGCATCACTGCCATGAATTCTTATATCTTTGCCATTACCTGAAAGCCTGCGGTAAAGGAGATTGAAAAAAAATGATCACCGGCATGGTCGTTGAGATCAAGGCGAAGACATGTATTATCCTTACGCCGGACGGCCAGTTCAGGGAGATCCCCCTGCCTCCCGGCGGCGTGCGTCTGGGGGAGGAGATTAGCTATGCTCCACGCAGGCGACATCCTATCTGGCAGCCGGTGATGGCTGCGGCGTGCCTTTTGATTCTCCTGGGTGCGGGTCTTCTGTATCATGGCTGGTTGACCCGGGCGGTGGCCTTTGTCTCCATGGATATCAACCCGAGTGTGGAAATGGTGCTGGACCGGCGGGAATATGTATGCGAGGCTAAAGGGCTGAATGCCGCCGGTGAAATCCTGCTGTCCCGGGCCATGGTGGTGGGGCGTCCTCTGGAAGAGGCCATTAACACGTTACTTACCCGGGCTGTACAGTCCAGCTATCTCCTTCCGTCTCAAAACAACGTCGTGCTGACCACCATTACCACGAAAAATGGGCAGGAACCGGCGCTGCAGCCGGGGAAGATATACCAGACCATCGTTGAGTCCCTGCAATCGACGGGAGTGCCGGCCGAGGTGGTGGTGGAAACCGCTGCGCCGGAGATCCGCCGGCAGGCCCGCAAGCTCGGCCTGTCCACGGGCCGTTATTTAATCCACGTGGAGGGGAGCAAAAAGGGCCTGGATATTGGCCTGGAAGAATTAAAGCGGGAAGGTATGGCCAGCCTGGAGAAAAAGAAGGGCATTGTGATCGGGGAAGTGCTGGGCAAACGCGGCTACACCGGGTGGGTGAATTTGCCCAAACCGGTCTCCCAGCCGGGTCCTGAAGCCGGGAGTAATCATCGTTCACCCGGTTTGGTAAATAGCAAGGGTCTTGAGCGGGTTTCCATAACGGAGGATAAAACCCCCCGGAAGCACTCCGGTGCCGGTACCCCGGGGCAAAAAACAGGTGCCCCTGTTAAGCCGGTGTTACCTGACGATGTCCGGGAACTGCCCGGCCTGCGCATTCAGGGAGATCCTCCGCCTGGTTATGATCAGGAACATAATGGCATCAAGGAACGCAACATTAACAAAGAAGTCAATAAGAACAAGGAACCAGATGGTAAGGGTCTACATGATAATGATAATCAAGAACTTCGTGACAGCAAAGACCTTTCCGGCACCACAGAGCGTGATCAAGACCTTCGCAATAACAAAGAGTTAAAAGATAACAAAGATAGAAAGAGTAACCAAGGCAGTGATGATAATAAAGCTGCATTGCCAGGCAGCAGGCCGGGTGGTAGAATGTAGTTATCTGGATCATCTCCAGCAGCAGGGTAAGGGGGGATTCGAAATGCCTGTGCTGGTACAATCCGCTGGCGATGTCCTGACCATGTCTTTTAAACGGGAAAAAACCGTGGAAGAGTTAATGGTTTTACCGGACGCCTGCCGCACCATTCCCGCGGATGGCAGCGTAAAAGATGCCATTTGTCTGATGAAGAAGGCTGCCCTTCAGTCACGGGCCGGGGCCATTCCACCCCTGGTGGTGCTGGAAGCAAAAGTCCCTGTCGGCCTGTTGAAAGTGGCCCACCTGCTGGCTCTGGCCCACCTGCCCCTGCCCCAGAGGGAGTCCTATGCCGGCTGGTCAATTTCCTTCCCGCAGGAAGAGCCGCCTTCCTATACCGGCCTGTTTACCTTACGCGGCCAGGAAATGGCTGCCAGAAAAGTGCGGGAGGCCATGCGTCCTTTTCCCGTATCGTTAAAACCCCGGGATTCCTTGAGCCGGGCTGCCTACCTCATGTCCCGCAGCGGTTTTGAAATTCTGCCGGTGCAGGAGAACAACCGGGTGGTGGGTCTTTTGCGCGACAAGGAGCTTTTTCTAGAACTGAGCAGGATCGTCAACGGCGGTTAGAAAAACCCGCCTTTTGGCGGCGGGCTTTAAGTTTGGGATTAATCAAGCCTCCTTGTACTTGGAAAGCACTTTTGCTGCAGACCGGCCTTCCGTGCGGAAGAGCACGTTGTTCAACAGAACGGTCACCAGCCCCAGCACGACTGCGGCTGCCAGAGTCCCCACCAGGGAAACCGGCCCGTGGTAGTGGTGCCAGAAGAGGAGGTAAACCGTGGACACCAAAATGGACATGAGCATTAACGGGAAGGCCACTTTCATGTAACCCAGGAAGGAAATGGGATGGCCCCTCTTTTCCGCCATGCCGATGACCACCACGTTGGCCGAGGCACCGATGATGGTACCGTTGCCCCCCAGGCAGGCCCCCAGGGAAAGGCTCCACCAGAGCAGGTCCAGGTTCGCCATCCCGCCCAGGCGCCCCATGTCGTGGATGAGGGGAATCATGGTCGCCACGAAGGGGATGTTATCCACAAAAGCCGAGGCCAGGGCGGAGATCCACAGGATGAGCATGGCCGCCGGCACCAGCTGCCCCTGGGTGACCTCCAGGGAGAAGCGGGCTACCGCCTCGATGACCCCTACTTTTTCCAGCGCTCCCACCACTACGAAGAGGCCGACGAAGAAAAAGATTACCGGCCATTCCACCGCGTGCAGGGCGTGTTCCGGGTCTTCCCGGGTGAGCAGCAGCAGCAGGCTGGCTCCGGAAAGGGCAATCACACTGGACTCCAGGTGCAGGTACTGGTGCAGGACAAATCCGGTAATGGTCAAAAACAGCACGAGAAGGCATTTCTTCAACAATACGGGGTCCTTAATCTCGTCCCTTTCGTTCAGGAGCATAATTTTCTCCTGCAGTTCCGGCCGGGCCACCAGCTGGCGGCGGTAGATTAAACGCAGGAAGAAAATTGTTAAAATATAAATAACTGCAATTACCGGGGTCAAATTGATGACGAAATCCATGAATCCCAGGTGGGTCTGGCTGCCGATCATGATGTTGGGCGGGTCGCCGATCAATGTGGCCGTGCCGCCGATGTTGGAAGCAATAATTTCGGCAATAAGAAAGGGTATGGGGCTGATCTGCAGCTGGCCGGCGATGGCAAAGGTGACGGGGACGATCAACAGCACCGTGGTCACATTGTCCAGAAATGCCGAGAGTACCGCCGTGACCAGGGACAGGGCGGCCATGATGCGCAGGGGTTCGCCCCTGGCCTGGCGGGCCGCCTTGATGGCCAGGTACTCAAAAACCCCCGTCTGGCGGGTGATGCCCACGATGATCATCATCCCCACCAGAAGGCCGATGGTGTTGAAGTCAATGGCGTGCACCGCCTCCTCGGGGTTCATAATACCCGTCAGTGCCAGGAATGCCGCCCCCACCAGGGCGGCCACCGCCCGGTGGATTTTTTCCGAAACAATCACGGCATAGGTGAGTAAAAAGACGGCCGTGGCAAAGATTACCTGGGTTTGCTCGGACAAGGTTCACCCCTCCTGTGAAGATTTTAAGTAGGCATCGCACAGCTCCCGGTTGACCGCAAGCACTTCCCTGGCAAATTCCATCTGTTCCGGGGAGACTTCCGGCAGGGCAGCCACCTGCTCTGGCGTGGTCACCACGGCCAGGTCGGGTATGTATTTGCCGCCGGGTATTTCCACACCGTTTACCAGGGCCCCGTGGCCTACAAAACACCCGCGGCCAAGGCGGCTCCGCATAACCGTGGCCCTGAATCCCACGAAGGTATCATCCTCGATTTCGCACGGTCCGTGGATGATCGCCCCGTGGGCCAGGCTGCACCTTTTGCCCACGGTTACGCTGCTCCCTTTAAGGCAGTGGATGACCACACCATCCTGAACGTTACTGTATTCGCCAATGATAATGGGAAATCCTTCATCGGCCCGGAGCACCGCCAGGGGATAAACAGCCACCCCGTCTTTAATCACCACATCTCCAATTATAACTGCCGTTTCGTGAATGAAGGCTTTAGTGCTTACCAGAGGGAAACCTGCGGGTTTCCAGCTAACTGCAGGGGCCTGCTGTAACACCCTGTATTCCTCCTTTCTTTTGAGGCAAGCGGGCCCGCCGTGTGCGTCGGCTGGCCCGCACCCGACACGTTATTTATTATTTTACCAATGCTGATTTTATTTTACCAGCTTATTTTACCAGTGCCGGCACGCCCAGGAGCGGCCAGACGGTCAGGGCAAAGGCGGCCAGCAGGATAAGGGCCATAATACTGGCCGGGATGCCGGCAACGAAGAATTCACCGGCAGTGAACTGCTTGGATTCGTAGGCGATGGCGTTGGGCGCCGCCCCCACCAGCAGGCAGAAGGGCAGTGCCGCGGCGGCCAGGGAGGTCCACAGAATCAGTTCCGGGTTGACCCCAAGGTATTTGGCAATGATCAGGGCCACGGGCAGGGTGATGGCGATGGCGGCCACATTCATGATGAAGTTGGTCATGACCATCACCAGGAAGAAGATGGCCAGCACGAAGATCAGCCAGGGAGCATTTTTAAACATGCCCAGCCAGTGTACCGCCATCCACTGGGCGGCTCCGGTCTGCCACAGGCAAAAGCCGATGGACATGGCTCCGCCGAATAAAAGGACGATATTCCAGGGAATCCGCTTTTCCAGATCCTCCACCGTAAATACCCGGGTCAGGAAGAACAACAGTCCCAGGGTGAGCATGATGGCGCTCTTGTTCAGGCTTTTCAGGGCCGGGATGAAGTTTTGCGAAGCCAGCAGAGCTACCACTACCGCCACGGCTACACCAACAAAGATTTCCTGTTTGGTCAGGGGACCGAGGCCGGCGGAAAGCTCTTTCACCTTTTCCCTTAGACCGGCAATGCGGTCTTTCTCCGGCCTGAACCAGATGATCATCAGCAGCCAGATTAAGAACATCATGGCGAAGCCGTAGAGGGCCATAACCTCGGTATAACGGGCAAAGCTGATTTCATGGCCCGTAATCTGCTTGTAGAACCCCAGGGCCACTATACCCCGGGCGGCTCCCAGCAGGGTAATGGCGCTGCCCGCTCCGGCGGTGAAGGCCATGCCGATGAACAGGGCCTTGCCGAACCGGCTGGTTTCCCCTTCCCTGGTGCCGTAAAGCCCCAGGATGGCCATTAAAATGGGGAACATGGTGGCGGCCACGGCGGTGTGGGCCATGAAAAGGGTTAGAATCACGGTGACCACGAAAACTCCCAGCAGGATCATCCTCGTGTTTTCACCGGTAACCTGCAGCATCTTAAAGGCCAGCCGCCTGGTGAGGCCCGCTTTGGTAAAGGCCAGGCCGACCATCAAAGAACCGAGGATGAATAAGACCGATGGATCCATGAAATCTCTGAAGGCAACGTCGGCCGGCCGGATGCCGAATAAAGCCTGGAAAATGCCGATGGCCAGGGCAGTGGCCCCGATGGGGATAACCTCAAACACCCACCAGATGCCGGCTAAAAGGAACAGCCCGATGGCCCGCTGTCCTTCCCGGGACAGGGCAAATTCCTTACCGGCCGGGTCCACGGCAACCGGCAGCGGGGGTAAAAAGTAGAGCAGGAAAAACAGCCCCAGGCCAAGGGCGATAAATACGGTGCGCCTCAAGTCCCACTTGAATTCTTTTTGCAACTCAACCGGTTGACTAGCCTCTGAAGGACGGGCGGCGGTTTGGGCCCGGGCACGCCCGGTAATTTCTTCTACAGCTTTGGCCATGAAAACCCCTCCTTATGAAAAAAGGACCCCAGCAGAAAGTAAAGCCAGCCATTCACCACTATACCAGCACTTGTTTTTGGGGATGCCCTGATCAGGGATGCCCGGTGTGCGGTTACCCCGGCTTGCCTTTCCCCGTTGCGACCGTATTAAGGTGCAGCTAAATAATACCTCCCGCCACCTCCTTTGTACCTGAATCCAGTCGAATTGTGAACTTATGTACTATCCGGGTTATAAAAAAAGCCCTGTAACTCAAAGTGCGTAGCCGGGTTCAGGTAAATTTACCATTATAGCTTCCCCTGAGTACGTAAACTGACATAAAATGTGACATAATACACATTCGGGTTGTGAATGAGTGCACTAGGGTCTGCTTAAAAAAAGCCACCTGCCCTCCTTTTGCCTTTAATGCCTCAGGCCCTGCCCCGGGACAAGTGCGTGTTGACAATTAAACCTGCTTTTGTCACTTCCATCATAGCACAGGGGCTGCGTGAAATCAAGCACAAATTACTAAGGATAAGCCAAAATTTTTTTTGTCGTTGTGATGACAAAACCATTTGATGAACTATTGCTTTTACCGGGTTTCAAGATTAAATTGTCAGGGGCCTGTTCTTCCGGTAGAATGGTGGAAAGGAATGGGTAACAGGGGGATGAGGAATGAGCTTACGCCTTTTACTGGGCCGGGCGGGGACGGGCAAGACCCGCCGCTGCCTGGCCGAGGTGTGCGCGGAGCTGGAGAGGGAGCCCCTGGGGACGCCGCTGCTCCTCATTGTTCCGGCCCAGGCCACCTTCAACATGGAGCGGGAGCTGGCCGCCCGGGGAGGGAGCCTGCGGGCACAGGTGTACAGCTTTCGCCGCCTGGCCTACCGGGTATTGCGGGAGGCGGGCGGGGCGGCCCGCCTGCCCATAAGTGAGCTGGGACGGCGGATGATGCTCAAAAACATCCTGATGGAAGAAAAACAAACCCTCGGCCTGATGGGTTCCCTGGCCAACCGGCCGGGTTTTCTGGCTTCTCTTTCCGAATTGATCGGGGAACTGAAGATGTACCGGATTGCTCCGGAAGATCTGGAAGAACTGGCAGGCGATCGAGATGGCCAGCTGGGGCTGAAGCTCAAAGACCTGTGCCTGGTCTACCGGCGGCTGGGGGAAAGGCTGGCCGGACGGTTTACCGACCCCGATGATTACCTGGACCTGCTGGCCCAACGCCTTTCCGGCGCCGCTTTTTTGAACAACTGCCGGGTATGGGTGGACGGCTTTTCTTCCTTTACCCCGCAGGAATACGCGGTATTAGAGGCGCTTTTTTCCAAAGCCCGGGAAGTAACCGTAACTCTTTGCCTTGATCCGGCCCTGGCCACCGGGCGCCCGCAGGAATACGATCCCTTTGTCAAACCCTGGGAAACCCGGGCGCGCCTTTTGCGTTTAGCCCGCAAGGCCGGCGTGGCGGTGCGGGAGGAATTTCTCCAACCCGATGCTACCTGGCGCCTGGCAGAGGCCCCCGAGCTGGCCCACCTGGAGCGACACTACTTCAGCTATCCCACTGTCCCCTATACCGGAACCGTAAAAAGGGTATGCCTTTTGGCCGGGGTGAACCTGCGGGCCGAGGTGGAGGGAGTGGTCAGGGCCATCCGGCGGCTGCTGCGGGAGGAGGGCCTGCGCCCCCGCCAGATCATGGTGGCCGTGCGGGACGTGGATGCTTATTTCCCCCTGTTCCGGAGGATGCTGGCGGACTACGAGATCCCCTTTTTTATCGACCACCAGCAGCCGGTGATCCACCACCCCCTGGTGGAATTGCTGCGCTCGGCCCTGGAGGTATGGCAGAAGAACTGGACCTACGAGCCCGTGTTCCGCTTTCTAAAGACGGGGCTGGCCCGGGTGAATGCCGGGGAGGTGGACCGGCTGGAGAACTATGTCCTGGCCGCCGGGATCCGGGGCGGCCGCTGGTACGGCCAGGAGCCCTGGGACTACCTGCCCGGCCGCACCCGGAGCGAGGATGAGCAACAGCAGGCGTCCCCGGCACCGCTCCTTGCAGAGATCAACCGCATTCGCTGGCGGGCGATCAGGGAATTGCGGTCCGCCCAAATAAAAGCGCGGGAAACCGCATCCGGCCGCGCCGTGCGCCTTTCCGGCCGGCAGTGGGCCCGCATCCTGCTGGAACTGTGCCTTGAGCTGGAAATACCCCGGAAGCTGGATGAGTGGAGCCGGGCCGCGCAGGAGGCGGGGCAGCCGGACCTGGCCCGGGAACACCGCCAGGTCTGGCGGCTGGTGAGCAACCTGCTGGACGAGCTGGTGGAAGTGCTGGGTAAAGTGGAGCTTTCTGCGGCGGAGCTGTCCGGTGTGCTGGATGCGGGCCTGGAGGCCGTGCGTCTTTCACTGATTCCACCGGGGCTGGACGCGGTGACCGTGGGCAGCCTGGACCGCTCCCGGCCGCCCCGGGATGTGCGGGCCCTCTTTTTACCCGGCCTGACCGAGGGAACCCTGCCCGCACATATCCGCACCGGCGGGGTGTTCACCGAGCGGGAACGGGAACAGCTCACCATGTGGCTGCGTGACAGGAACCTGGAGCTGCCGGCCGGTACCGTCGACCGGCTGCACCAGGAGCAGTTTTTGATCTACCGCGCCCTCACCCGCACGGGTGGAAGGCTGTATTTAAGCTACCCGCTGGGAGACGGCGAGGGGCGGGCCGTAACTCCCTCGCCGGTGATCCGCCGGGTGCGGGAGCTGCTGCCGGGTTTACGGCCGCAGTTCCTGCCGGTGGAACCGCCGGGCGGCGCTGCGGACGCCGAATATGTGGAGCACCCGGCAGGGTTGCTTCCCCGCCTGGCCCTGCGCTGGCGGGAGGCATCCTGGGGCCGCCCCGTTCATCCCCTGTGGTGGCGGGTACATAACCTGCTCCTGGAAAGGGAAGAGTGGCGGGACAGGCTTTCCATTTTAACGGCGGGCCTGACGGGGCGCAATGTGGAACCCCCCCTGGGGCGCGAACTGGGCCTGAAACTGTGGGGCCGGCGGGAGCGGAAAAAACACGTGCTTTTCAGCAGTGTCTCCCGCCTGGAACGGTTCGTCCAGTGCCCCTTCGCCCATTTCCTGGCCCACGGCCTGGGGCTGGAGGAGCGGGTGGTATACCGGCTGGCCCCGCCGGACACGGGCCAGCTGTACCACGAGGCCCTGCGCCTGTTCGTGGAGCGGGTGCAGAAAAGTGGCCCTCCCTGGGAGGAGCTGGGGGAAGAAGAGGTATACCGCATATGTGCGGAACTGGTGGATGGCCTGGCTCCCCGGCTGCAGAACCGCATCCTGCTCTCAAGCGCCCGCCTGCGCCAGCAAAAAGCACGGCTGCTGGAGCGGGTGAACGATTCGGCCCGGGCCCTGGTCCGGCAGATGCAGGGGAGCGGTTTTCGCCCCGCAGCCCTGGAGGTATATTTCGGCCCGCGGGGGAGGGACGTGCCTCCTGATGTTCCGGGGACGGAGATGTCCGCCTTACCTTTCTGGACCCATCTGTTCCTGCCGCCCCTGGAGGTGGATCTGGGCGGGGGGGTTGCTTTAAGCCTTGGGGGGCGCATCGACCGGGTGGATCTGGGGCGGGGCATGGATGGGCTCTACCTGCGGGTGATCGACTACAAATCAGGCTCCAGCAGGCTCAGCCTTCCCGGGGTGCTGGCAGGGGTACAGCTCCAGCTCCTGGTCTATCTATGGGTGGCCCTGGAGCACTTTGCCGCCCTTTGCCGCCGTTACCAGCAGCAACTGCAGCCGGCGGGTGCTTTTTATTTCCAGGTGCAGCGGCCCATCCTGGACCTGGCCCAGCCGGACCTGCCGCCGGAGGAACTGGACCGGGAGTGGCTGAAAACATTCAAGCTGTCCGGCTGGCTGGTGGATCACGGCGCGGATTTATATTCCTTGCTTGACCGCAGCCTTGCGGCGGGGACGACATCCCTCCTGGTGCCCGCCGGGTTGAATAAGGACGGCAGCCTCTCCCGGCAAAATGCCGCCTCCATTTTTACGCCCGGCGAGTTCCGGGTGCTCTTGAACAGCCTGGGCGAGTTGCTGAGGAAGATCGGCAGGGGTATTATCGACGGCCGGGTGGACATCGCTCCCTTGAAAATGGGCCGGGACAGCGCCTGTGCTTCCTGCATCTACCGCGCGGTATGCCGTTTTGACCTGTGGCTGCCGGAAAACTGCTTCCGGAACCTGATTACAGACCCCAAAGAGCTGAGGCAGCGCCTTCAGGCGGAGGCTGTTCGGGAGGAGGGAAAAGGCCTTGTCCTCTACTCGCTGGACTGAAGAACAGCAAAAAGCCATCACCACCCGGGGAGGGAACCTGCTGGTTTCGGCCGCTGCCGGATCGGGTAAGACCGCGGTGCTGGTGGAGCGGATCATCCGGCGCCTGCTGGACGAAAAAAATCCGGTGGATCTGGACCGCCTGCTGGTGGTTACCTTTACCGATGCGGCGGCGGGGGAGATGCGCCAGCGGGTGAGCGCCGCCCTGAACCGGGCTTTGCAGGAACGGCCGGCCAGCCCCCGGGTCTTACGCCAGCTTTTCCTGGTCCCCCGGGCCTCCATCGGCACCCTGCACTCCTTTTGCGGCGAGGTGGTGCGGCGCCACTTCTACCTGCTGGGGCTGGACCCGGGCTTCCGGGTGATGGATGAGAACGAGGCGTCTCTTTTACGCCTGGAGGTTCTGGAAGAAGTTCTGGAAGAATATTACGAGGAGCACCGGGAATCGCCGCCCGAAGCCCCCTTCCTCTACCTGGCCCGGGCCCTGGCGGGCCGCCACGGCGACGACCGGGAACTGGTTGAGCTGGTTCTGCGCCTGTACGATTTTGCCATGAGCCTGCCCCGGCCCCGCGCCTGGCTGAACTGGCTGGCTGACTCCCTGGCCGGAGCCGGGGGCCGTTCCTGGGAAGAGCAGCCCTGGCACGGGCAGTGGCGGGAAATAATCCGCCTGGAACTGGAGGACTGGCTGGACAGCCTGGAAGAGGCCCGGCGCCTGGCTGCCGGCCCCGGCGGGCCGCAGCAATACACGGCGGTGCTGGAGAAAGACCTGGCCAGGGTGCGGGGCTGGCTGGAGCTGGTGGAAGGCTCCTTTGAAAACCTGCAGCTGGCCCTGAAAGAAGGTCAAAAGTGGCCGGTCCTGCCCAGAACGGCCGGGGGAGAGGCGGTAGATGAAATTAAAGAACGGGTGAAAAAACTGCGGGACCATGTCAAAAAGCGGGTGCAGGTCCTGTTTAATGAATATTTCTCCCGTTCACCGGTGGATATGATTGGTGATTTGGCCCGGGTTGCCCCCCTGGTGCAGGCGCTGGTGGCGGTGGTGCTCCGGTTTGGGGAGGCCTACCGGCGGGCCAAACTGGAGCGTGCCGTGGCCGACTTTGCCGACCTGGAGCACTATGCCCTGGCCGTCCTGGCCCAAAACGGGGAAGGATCTCCGTGGGGCGGAGAAATTCCGCAGGACCCCGGGGCTCCACTTCTTCCTTCCCCCGTGGCTGCGGAGTACCGTGAGTACTTCGCAGAAGTGCTGGTGGACGAGTACCAGGATATCAACGGGGTCCAGGAGGCCCTTTTGGAACTGGTCTCCCGGGGGGATAACCGCTTTCTGGTGGGTGATGTCAAGCAGAGCATTTACCGCTTCCGGCTGGCGGACCCCACGGTTTTTTTGCACCGCTATCACCAGTTTGCGGATCTGGCTTCCGGGCAGGAATCCGGGCCGGGCTGGCGCCTGACGCTGCGGGCAAACTTCCGCAGCCGGCATGAGATCCTGGAGACGGTCAACTATCTTTTCGAACGGCTGATGACCCGGCGGGTGGGGGAGCTGGATTACGACGAGCGTGCCCGCCTTCAACCCGGAGCCGGCTATCCGGATTGCGCGGCAGGGAAGGCAGGTGGTCCGGTGGAGATCCACCTGCTGGATTTCAGGCCTCCGGAAGGGGATGAGGCCGGGGATACAACCGGCCGGGAAGAAAACGGGCAACCGGAGCCGGATGAACTGGACCTGGCCCGCCTGGAGGCCCGCTGGGTGGCGGAGCGGGTTCACCGGCTGGTGATCAAAGAGAATTTTTGGGTCTACGACCGGGAAGAAAAGGAATACCGCCCGGTCACCTGGCGGGATGTGGTGGTGCTGATGCGCTCCCTCAAGGGCCGGGTGGGAGTATTCCTGGAGGAGTTCCGCCGCCTGGGGGTACCGGCCTTCGCGGACGGAGCAGGCGGCTACTTCGACGCCCCGGAGGTGGAAACCGTACTCTCCACCCTCCAGGTGATCGACAACCCCTGCCGGGATATTCCCATGGCGGCGGTGCTCCGGTCGCCCCTGGTGGGGCTGGATGCGGCGCGGCTGGCGGAAATCCGCCTGGCCTGCCCGGAAGGCGACTTTTACACCGCCGTGCAGCAGGCCGCAGAGGGGCCGCCGGGGGTGGCTCCGGAGCTTGCGGAACGCCTGCGCCGCTTTCTAGAAAGGCTCCAGGGGTGGCGGGACCTGGCCCGCCGCCTGCCGCCCGCGGAACTGCTGGAGGAACTGTACCGCCAGACCGGCTACTACGACCTGGTGGGGGCCATGCCCGGCGGCGTGGTGCGCCAGGCCAACCTGCGGGCCCTGGTGGACCGGGCCCGGCGTTTCGAGGGGACCATCTACCGGGGGCTTTTCCGCTTCCTGCGCTTTATAGAACAGATCCGGGACGAAGGCGGGGACATGGATGCCGCCCGCTCCCTGGGCGAAAATGAAAACGTGGTCCGGATCATGAGCGTCCACAAGGCCAAGGGCCTGGAGTTCCCGGTGGTGGTGGTGACCGGCCTGGGCCGCCGGTTCAACCTGCAGGATCTCTCCGAAAGCTTCCTGCTGCACCGGCGACTGGGATGTGGTCCGGTGGTGGTGGATCTGGAGCGGGGGGTGCGCTACCCCACCGTCCTGCACCGGGTGGTCCGGCAGCGCCTGCGGCTGGAGGCCCTGGCCGAGGAGATGCGCCTGTTGTACGTGGCCCTGACCAGGGCCCGGGAGCGCCTGATCCTGGCCGCCGCCGTGCGCAATCTGGAACGGCAGGTGGATAACTGGCGGAGCCGGGTGGCGGCGGTGCCGCCGGAAGGGCCCCTGAGCGTTTCGCTGCAGGCCGGAGCCAGGTCGGCTTTAGACTGGCTGGGACCGGCCCTGTGGAGCCATCCGGCCCTGGCCGGGTTTTCCCCGGGCGGGGAGCTGGCGGCGGCCGGGAACGGGTGCTGGCAGGTGCACCTGTGGCCGGCGGCGGCCCTGGAGGGGCTGTGGGCAAGAGGCGGCCCCGGTGCTGAAGTCACCGGGGATCTGTCCTGGACCCGGTGGCTTGAGCGGCTGGAACCGCTGCCCGAAGACTGGCTGCAGCAGCAGGAAGAAAACTGGCCGGGTGGGGCGGCGGAACTGGTGGATACCGGTGAGCTCAGGCGGCGGCTGTTCTGGACCTGTCCCCACCGGGAACTCTCGCACCTGCCTTCCAAGGTTACAGTTACTGAGTGGCGGCACCGGCAGGAGGAGTTGGAGGAGCAGATGAGCGGGGAAATACCCGGGGAAGGTTTGCTGGAGAAGCGTTCCGGTGAAGGGGAAACGGGGACGGAGGAGTTACCCCCCGGATTCGACCTGCCCGCTTTTTACACTGGAGAACGCTTCACCGGTGCCGGGCGGGGCCGGGTGGTGCACCTGGTGATGCAGGGCATGGAGCTGGACGCACTTCCGGACGAGGCGGAAGTGCGCCGGCACCTGGACCGGCTGGTGGAGCGGGAAATCCTGCGCCCGGAAGAAGCGCAGCTGGTCCGCCCGGTGGAAATCGCCCGCTTCTGGCGGACAGACCTGGGCAAAAGGGTACTAACCGCCGCCAGAAACGGCCGACTCTGGCGGGAGGTGCCCTTTACCCTGGGCCTGGAGGTGCCGGAGCTTTACCCGGAGTTAAGCGATAAAGTGCCGCCGGGAGAGATCATCCTCCTGCAGGGGGTCATCGACTGCCTGCTGGTGGAAGAAAACGGCCTGGTGATCATCGACTACAAGACCGACCGGCTGACTGAAAAGGACCTGGATGAAGCGGTGGGCCGCTACCGGATTCAACTGGACCTCTACGCCCGGGCGGCCCAGAAAATCCTGGGCCGGCCGGTGCGGGAGAAATACCTCTACTTCTTCGCCCTCAACCGGGCGGTGGCGGTTTAAAGGGGGATCAAACTTGGACAGGGCCCTGCGCATTTTACATACCTCAGACTGGCACCTGGGTAAGGCCATCGGCAGCCACCGGCGCTGGGACGAGCAGGAGCAGTTTATCGATGAGATCGCCCGCCTGGCGGCGGAGGAAGGGGTGCACCTGGTCCTGCTGGCCGGGGACGTTTTCGATACCGAAAATCCCCCGGCCCGGGCCGAAGAATTATTCTTTGATGCCCTTTCCCGCCTGGCGGTGGGCGGGCGGCAGGTGGTGGTGATTGCGGGCAACCACGACCAGCCCGAGCGCCTGGCCGCACCGGTACCCCTGGCGGCCCGCCAGGGAGTGCACATCCTGGGCCGCCCGGGAGATATGCCGCCTTTGGGGCCGGGCGTGCTGGAATCCGGCCCCTCCCGCCTGGTGCTGCAGGGATCCGGCTGGCCCTGCCCGGCAGTGGTACTGGCCCTGCCCTACCCCTCCGAGGCCAGGCTGGGTGAACTGCTCACCGGCTCCCCGGAAGAAGTGGACCGCCAGGCGGCCTATTCCCGGCGGGTGGCCGCCGTCTTCCGGCAGCTGGCCGGCGCCTGCCGGCCGGAAGCGGTGAACCTGGCCGTCAGTCACCTTTACGTGTACGGCGGGCAGATCAGCGACTCCGAACGCACTCTCTCCCTGGGCGGGGCCTACAGCGTGGATCCGGGTGCCTTTCCGCGGGAGGTACAGTACGTGGCCCTGGGGCACCTGCACCGCCCCCAGGGGGTGGAAGGCACGGCCGTGCCCTGCCGGTACAGCGGCTCGCCCCTGGCCTACAGCTTCTCCGAGGCCGGCCAGGCCAAGGGTGTGATTCTGGTGGAGGCCTCCTGCGGCCGGCCGGTGAAGTGGCGGGAGATCCCCTTGAGCTCCGGGCGGCCGCTGGTGCGGTGGCGGGCCACCGGGGGGTACGAGGAAGTACTGGCCTGGTGCCGGGCCGGGCGGGATGAGCGGGCCTGGATTGACCTGGAAGTCCACGCGGCAGCTCCCCTTACCCGGGAGCAGGTGGAGCGGCTGCGTGAGATCCGGCCGGGGATCATCGACATCAGGACGGTCCTGCCGGATCAGGAAGGGGAGTCTGCCGGAACCCCGGATGTGGTCGCTCTGCCCCTGGACGAGCTTTTTAAGCTTTTTTACCGCCAGCAGACCGGGGGCGGCGAGCCGCAGGCCGATCTGGTGCGTATTTTCCTGGAACTGGTGGAAACCACGGCAGGGGAGAGGGGGGACGAAGTTGAGGCCGGTTGAACTGCGCCTGGCCGGGTTGCACAGTTACCGCCAGGAAGAGGTGGTGGACTTTGAGGCCCTGTGCGAGCGGGGGATCTTCGGTATTTTCGGTCCCACCGGCAGCGGCAAGTCCACCATCCTGGATGCGGTTACCCTGGCCCTCTTCGGGGAGGTGAAGCGGGCCAGCCGGGGCAGGGAGGGAATCATCAACCAGCAGAGCGAACAGGCCCGGGTGGCCTTCACCTTTGAAGTGGGCCGGGGTGAGGGACGGTGCCGCTACCGGGTGGAACGGGTGCTGCGCAAAAGCGGCGATTTTGGCGCCCATACCCGGGAATGCCGGCTGGTGCGTATCGACCCGGATGGGGAAAGGGTACTGGCGGATGGAGCCGACCAGGTGAAAACAGAGGTTCAAGGGCTGCTGGGGCTCACCGCGGACGATTTCACCCGGGCGGTGGTCCTGCCTCAGGGCCGCTTTGCCGAGTTTCTGGCCCTGCGGCCGGCGGACCGGAACCAGATGCTGGAGCGCATTTTTGAACTCGACCGGTTCGGCGAGCAGTTAAAGAAACGGGTAGGTGATGCCGGGGCCAAAGTGCAGGCAGGCCTGGACAGGGTAGAGGCGGAGCAGAGGGGCCTGGGCGACTGTTCACCCCGGGCCCTGGAGAGGGCCCGTCAGGCCCTGGAAAAGAACCGGGCGGCCCGCCGGGAGGCGGAACAAAACCTGCAGGCGGTCCGCAGGCGCCTGGAGGAGGCCCGCGAGATCCGGCAGGCCCAGGAACAGCGGGCCAGCCTGCAGCGCCGGCTGCAGGAACTCCAGGCAGCGGAAGCGCAGGTGCGCTGGACCGAGGAACGCCTGGAGCGGGCGGCCCGGGCCGAAACCCTGCGCGGGTTGCTGGAAGAGTACGGGCGCCTGGAAGAAGACCTGGAGAAGCGCCGGGAAGGGCTGCGCTCTTTGCAGGAAGAACTGGCACGGCGGGAGGAGGCTGCCCGGGCGGCGGAGGAAGAGGCCGGGCGGGTGCGGCGGCAGTGGGAGGAAAGGGGGCCGGCCCTTTTAAGGCAGCAGGCGCGGCTGGAACAGGCCCGGGAGCAGGAAAAGGAGCTGGACACCTGGCTGGAGCAGCAAGCCAGGGATCAAAAACAATTGGACCGGTGGGAGCTGGCCGGGCAGGACCTGGGGAAGCAGCAGGAAGAACTTGCTTCCCGGCTGGCCCGGGGGGAGCAGCGGCTGGCCGAACTGCAGGAACTGCGGGAACAGTTCCAGGTTACCCTGGAGGAGGTCGAGCAGGCTCGCAGTGCCCTGGACCTGTACCGGGAGCTGTCCCGGTTGGGCCGGGAAGTAAAAAAGATGGAAGGGGAGCGGGATGAGGCGGGTCGTGAGCTTGCCGCGCTGCAGCAGCGGGAGACGGAACTGGCCCGGGAAGTGCAGGGGCTGGAACGTGAGCTGAAGCGGCACGAAGAGGGTTTGGAGCACCTGCAGGGAAACCCGCCCGTACCGGAGGGGTACCTGGAAAAACGGGCCGGTGAAATACAGGGCCTCAGGCACCGGATCCAGGCGCTGCAGGAACTGGCCGCCCGGTACCAGAAGCTCCAGGAGGAACACCGGCAGGTCAGGGAGCGGCTGGCATTACTGCAGCACGAGCGGGAAACCCGGGGGCAGGAGGCGGCGGCCCTGCGGCTGGCCCTGGAAGAAGCGGGCGGGG
The DNA here is from genome assembly GCA_020725525.1 of Desulfovirgula sp. Classification (GTDB taxonomy): domain Bacteria; phylum Bacillota; class Desulfotomaculia; order Desulfotomaculales; family Desulfovirgulaceae; genus Desulfofundulus. The sequence continues at coordinate 33,799 of DYEX01000139.1, read as the reverse complement.
CACTGGACCGGGCGCGGCAGCAGCTGGAGGAAGCCCGCCGCCGGAATATGGCCGCCGCCCTGGCCCGGACGCTGGAGGCAGGGCGGGCCTGTCCGGTCTGCGGCTCGCCCCATCACCCCTCGCCCGCCTCCCCTGCGGGGACGGAACTCACCCCCTATGAAGAGGCGGTGGAAGCCGCAGAGAAGGAGCAGGCGCGGCGGCGGGATGAGTGGCAGGAGTGTGAAAAGAAAATCGTCCAGCTGGAAACGGAGATTGCGGCGTTAAAGCTCCGGGAGGAGCAGCTGGCGGAAGAAAAGGAGCAGGTTGGGGCGGAGGGCAAACGTTTGCGGGGTGAGCTGCCGGCAGAATGGCAGGGGGTGCCGGTGCAGGATCTCCCGGCCCGGCTGCAAAGGGCGGAGCAGGCATATCAGGAGCAGCAGCAGGCCTGGCGCGACTGGCAGCAGCACTTAAAAGAAGCCCTGGACCGGAAAGAGGAACTGCGCCGCCGGCTGGATGAGCAGAGGCCCGCCTTCGCCCGCCTGCAGTCCGACCGGGCAGGCCTGGCCCGGCAGATCGACGTCCTCTGCCGGCACCTGGGGGAAAAAGGGGCGGAGCAGCAGGCGGTCGGGGAAAAACTCCGGCTGCTTCTGGAGGTGCTGGGCCTGGCGGACCCGGACCAGGTCCCGGGGTACTGGGATGCTTTAAGGGAGAAGCAGCAAAAGCACCGGCGCTGCCAGGACGAGATGGCAGGGCTGGAGGCGGAATTGAAAGATCTGGCCGGGCGGCTTCAGCAGCTCAAAGATGACCTGCGGGATCTGGTGGTTAAAGAGGAGGCCCTGAAGGCCACCCTGGCGGGCAGGGCGGAACAGATCCGGCGGCTCCGGGCGGAGTTGCACGAGCTTACCGGCGGTTTGCGGGTGCAGGAGGCCCTGGAGCAGGTGCAGAAAGAGCTGACCCTGCTGCAGGGGGCGGTGGCCCGGGCGGAGGAAGAAAGCCGGAAGGCGACTGAGGCCTTCCAGCGGGTCCGGCTGGAACTGAAGGGCGAAGAACAGACCTGTGCCGCCCTGCAGGAGCGGCTGGAGGACCTGTACCGGCGCCTGGAACGGTCGGCACGGGAGAACCATTTCACCGGTCCCGCCGAGGCCAGGGACGCCCTGCTGGACCCGCAGGAGCGGGAGGAATTAACCGGTCAGGTGAAGAAACACCGCCAGGAGGAACAGGTGCTGTTGAAGGGGCTGCAGGAAGTGGAGGCCCGCCTGAAAGGCATGCGCGTGGACGAGGGAGAGTGGCTGCGGCTGCAGGAAGAATTACGGGCCGCGGAAGAAGCCCTGGGCCTGGCCCAGCAGCAGGAAGGAGCGGCGGGGGTGCTGCTGCAAAAGCTGCAGGAAAACCAGCAGCGGTGGGCCGTCCTGGAAGGGGAGCGGCAGCAGCTGGCCCGGCGCGCTGCCCTCCTGCGGGAGCTGGAAGGGCTTCTGCGGGGCAGGGCGCTGGTGGAGTTTCTGGCCCGCCGGCGGCTGGAGAACCTGGTTGCCCTGGCTACGGAGCGGCTGGGCCGGCTCACCGGCTACCGCTACGCCCTGGAACTGGACGGGCAGGGCGGTTTCATCCTCCGGGACGAGGGCAACGGTGGCCTTAAGCGCCCTGTTTCCACCCTCTCAGGCGGCGAAACCTTCCTGGTATCTTTAGCCCTGGCGCTGGCCCTCTCGGATCAGATCCAGCGGCGGGGCCGGGCTCCCCTGGAGTTTTTCTTCCTGGATGAGGGCTTCGGTTCCCTGGATGAGCATTGCCTGGAGGCGGTGATGGATACTTTGGAGCGCCTGCCCCTGGAACGGGTGGCCATCGGACTGATCAGCCACCTGCCCCAGTTGAGAAGCCGCCTGCCCCGCCGCCTGGTGGTCGAACCGGCCCGGCCCGGGGGCCCGGGCAGCCGGGTCCGCCTGGAACTGGCGTAAATTCCAGCAGACACCCGTGACGCTTTCAGCGCCGCATCCTCGTCATAACGATTTTACTGAATATTTACGTCTGAATAAATACTTTAGATAGCTGTCCTTTTAGGGGGCGCTCATATAATCAATGTCAAACCCGGCAGAGCAACAACTGTTATACGACCTGCACGAAAATCCACCGGCCAGGCGGACCCTTGTGTACGCCCTGCAGTGGTTGATCTTTACCCTGGCCAACACGGCGGTAGTGCCCCTGGTGGTGGGCCGGGCGCTGGGGCTGGACCAGCCGGGCATTGCGGCTCTGGCCCAGCGCACACTGTTTTTCTCCGGCCTGGCTTCCCTTTTACAGGTGCTCTTTGGCCACCGGCTGCCGATTATGGAAGGGCCATCGGGCATGTGGTGGGGTGTGTTTATCACCCTGGCCGCCCTGGCGCCGGGGCTCGGAAAGCCGCTGGCGGTATTGCGCAGCGACCTGGAACTGGGAATGCTGGTGGCCGGTGTGGTGCTGGTGCTGGTGGGTTCCAGCCGCCTGGTAGGCAGCGCATTGAGCCTGTTCACCCCGGCGGTGACCGGTTCGGTGCTGATTTTACTGGGACTGCAGCTCAGCGGTACCTTTGTGAGGGGCATGCTGGGCGTGGGCATGGAGGGAAGCGGGGCAAATCTGCGGGCGGCCCTGCTTTCAGTAATCGTGGTGGCGGTGGTTCTCTGGGCCAGCCTGAAAGGGCGGCCTTTTACCCGCAGCGTGGCGGTGCTCATCGGTATCGGGGTGGGCTGGCTGGTAGCCCTCCCCCTGGGCCTGGCTCCCGGGGTGCCCTGGCCGGTCTCCGGCGTCTTTGAACTGCCCCGGCTCTTTGCCTGGGGTACTCCTACCTTTGATGCCGGCATTGTAATTACTTCGGTCATGACCGGCCTTCTGGTTTTGAGCAACCTGGTGGCCAGCATCCTGGCCATGGAAAAAACCACCGGCCGGAAGGTGCCCCGGCAGGCCTATGACCGGGGAGTGGTCCTGACCGGGGTGGCCGATCTTATGGCCGGGATGGGGGCCACCGTGGGGTTTGTGCCCTTTTCGGCCGGGGCCGCCCTGGTGGGCATGACCCGGGTGGCATCCCGGATGCCCTTTATTTTGTTTGCCATCATTATGGCCGTTTTGGGGCTAATTCCACCCGTGGGAGCTTTTTTGTCTTCCATTCCCATCCCCGTGGGTTATTCGGTCTTGCTGGTTTCTTTCTGCCGGATGATAGGGTTTGGTTTGCGGGACTACCTCCGTTTGCAATTGGATAACCGCGATTTCTATATTATTGGCATCACCTTGCTCTTTGGAACGGGAGCCATGATGCTGCCGGCCCAGGCGCTGGCCGGCATGCCGGTCCTGGCCCGGTACCTTTTGGGCAACGGTTTCTTAAGCGGCATGCTGCTTTGTATTCTTTTGGAACATGTTTTTCTACCGGCAAGGTTATTTGCCGCTGAGCCCGGCCCCAGCGGGAAAAAAGATTCTGGAATGGACAGGTGAAGTGCCGCCGCTTGAAGTATGGAGGGGAAAATTTTTTATTGGCCGGCAGGATTTCAACCCGGCCTGCAGAATACTACATAAAGTAACGGCTTTTTGAAAAATGGGCATCAAGGAGGTGCCCGTTGCAGCCGGCTCAGAAGGACAACGGCATTACGGTACAATGGTGACCACGGAGGTCTCTTCCAGGGGAAGGCCAGCGTGGTCATTTTTGTTCCCCTGGTGATTATAAGGCTGCGCAGGTTGAAATTATCGAAACAGGAGGAGGCGGTCTGATGCATATTCCCGATGGATTTTTGGATCCCAAGATCTGGGTGGGAGCCAGTGCGCTTAGCGCCGGGGCTTTGGCTGCGGCGGTTTCGAACACCAGAAAAGTGCTGGAGGACCGGCAGGTGCCGGCCCTGGGCGTGATGGCAGCCTTTATCTTTGCCGCCCAGATGATTAATTTCCCGGTGGCCGGCGGCACCTCGGGCCACCTTTTGGGAGGAGCCCTGGCGGCAATTCTGCTGGGCCCATGGAGTGCCGGCTTGATTTTGACCACGGTACTGGTTATTCAAATGCTTTTCTTTTACGACGGCGGCCTGACCGCCCTGGGGGCGAACGTATTGAATATGGCGGTAATCGCCCCGTGGGTGGCTTATGGTGCTTACCGGCTGGTGGGCGGCCTGTTCAAGGGTAATGCCGGCCGCACTGTAGCTACCTTCCTGGCGGCCTGGCTGTCGGTAATGGCTGCGGCACTGGCATGCAGCCTGGAAATTGCCTTCTCCGGTACTGTACCCCTGGCAGTGGTCCTGCCGGCCATGCTGGGCTGGCACGCCCTGATCGGTATCGGCGAGGGTCTGATTACCGTGGTGGTGGTTTCCTTTGTTTCCCGGTTGTGGGGGCTGGAGCAGACCGGACAGAAGAGTTATGCGGGAGGTGCGCAATAATGAACAGAAAGAATTTAATCTGGGGTCTTCTGGTTGCCCTGGCCATTGCCGCCTTTCTTTCTCCCTTTGCCTCTCCCAGCCCGGACGGGTTGGAGCGGGTGGCCGAGGATAAGGGATTCCTGCACCTGGCCGAGGGGAAAGAACTGTTCCACGCCCTGATGCCCGACTACGTTTTTCCCGGCATTGCCAGCGAGGGCCTGGCCACTTCCCTGGCCGGCCTGGTGGGCACACTGCTGGTGTTTGGGGCCATGTATCTTCTGAGCCGGGTTTTTGTCCGGCCGAAGGGAAATGCCGGGAAGGGGCGTTCCTGACGCCCGCAGGACCTTGTTTCACCGCCGCCGGCTGGAGTGAACCTCCCCCGGGACAAGCCCGGGTCTATGAAAATACTTGAACAGAAGGGGTTGCCGGCGGTATAATTAGCCAAACGGGGTCAAGGAGATCCCATGGTTAAAGCAAGGCCATGGAGGCAGCGGCCTGCCCGGAAAGGCAGGGGTGTTACCTCATGGTCTTTTTCTGTAAATTTCTGCGCCCGGTACGGAAATAGCATGAAATGGCATAAGGGCTGGAAGGGAAGTGCTGACGTGTCACAGGTGGTGGACCATTTTCTTCAACCCGGCGGGCACTCCGGGTCGTTCATGCACAGGCTGGATCCCCGGGTCAAGGTGGTGGCGGTGGTGGGCTTTGTTGTTCTGTCGACCATGCTTACCTCCCGGACAGGTCTGGCTCTGGCGGCGGGCTTTCTGCTGGTGCTTACGGCAGCGGCCCGTCTGCACCTGCGTCAACTGGCCGGTCGCCTGTTGTGGTTGCTGCCCTTTGCCGGCGTAATGATTCTCCTGTTCCCCTTCATCATCCCGGGTGAGCCCTTCTGGCGCTGGGAGTGGGGAATACTAACCTTAACCGCTACCCGGGAAGGGTGGCAGCACGCCCTTATGCTTTCCCTGCGGGTTTTTACTGCGGTTTTAGCCGTAAATTTCCTGATGGCCACAACCGGCCTGCGCCGTGTGCTGGAAGCACTGTCCTTCTTTCGGGTACCGGCTGTGTTCATCCAGTTGATAGAGTTTACCATCCGCTATATCTACGTGGTGGGCGATGAGCTGCGGCGGATGAATACGGCCCGCGCGGCCCGGGGGTTTGTGCCGGGCAGGCATCTTTTCCACCGGCACACCTTTCGCACCCTGGGGCAAACCATAGCGGTCCTGTTTATCCGGTCCTGGGAACGGGGGGAGAGGATTTACCACGCCATGCTGGCCCGCGGCTATTCCGGGGAGAACCGCAAAAGGGCGCTTCCTCCTCCCGGAGGGTGGGATCTGGCGTGGGGTGCTTTCATCCTGTCCGTGGCCATAGGATTGCGTCTTTTTGAACTGGGGGGACTTATCTGGCTTTTGTCACTGAAGTAGAGGACACCGGCTGGATGTGCCGCCGGGCCTGTAAAACCGTTCCTCCCACACTAGATTTTTCTAGGTACAGCTTTGCAAATTCAGTAGTTTAACTAAGCAACCAATGTTAGCAAAGAAAACGCTGCATACACTGGCCGGGTATTTTAACCCGGTCTTTTCTCTCTGCAAAGAGATGCCGGTAGTTTACGAAAACCCTGGCCTTTCTTTTTTTTGGGGGGGTGACGTGGCGGATGGGGAAAGACCTGGAAGAGATTGTCGCTGAACTCATGTCCCGCCTGCCTCACTACCGGGACGACCCGGACCAGGATTTTCTACGTATCCGACTTCGACCCGGCGGGAGACGGAATGCCGGTGGCCGTGGCCCGCTGCTCCCAGCAGGGCGGCGGGCCTTTTGTGATTTGTCTTGACAAAAGCATGACATTTTTTTTAAAATATCAGGCAGGTGGAAGGCATTGAAGATTACCCGTTTCGAGTGGGACGATGGAAATACGGAACACATTTCCAGGCACAATGTTACGCCGGATGAAGCGGAAGAAGTTTTTGCCGACGATGCCGCTATATTTCTTCGTTCCCGCAGTGGAAGGTATGTTGCTTTAGGCCAAACGGAAGCCGGCCGCTATTTAACGGTGGTTTACGAACGGAAAAGCGGCGGCGTAATCCGGGTGGTGACCGCTTTTGATATGGACGAGAAAAATAGAAGGCGTTACCGCCATGAAAGGAGAAGTTGAAATGCCCAAAATTCCTGATTTTAAGACAGCGGAAGAGGAAGCCAAATTCTGGGAGACGCACAGCGTATCCGATTACTGGGACGAATTTGAACCGGTGAAGGAAGAATTAGACCCGAAGTTAAAGGCAAAAATCAAAGCCCGTGCCAATCTCAAAAGGGTAACTTTAAGGTTGAGCCAGGAGCAGATTGCCGCCGCCAAGCGCATAGCGGCTGAAAAAGGAATCCCCTACCAGACGTTGATGCGGATGTGGATTGTCGAGGGGATTAAAGCGCAAGGCGGCCAGGCGGTATAGGGAAGCCTGAAAACGCACTGGAAGCCTGGCTGATGTGCCTGAACAACCTTCCGGGTGACGAACTGGAGGTGATACCGGTGGAAGTGCCGGGCCTGAAAAAAGCGCTGACCATCGAAGAAATCCTCAAGAAAAGCGATTCTAAAATCCAGGAGTGATAAGGGTTATGGCCGCTGTCATTGAAGTAGAGGACCTGCACTATACCTACCGGGACGGCACCAGGGCCCTGCAGGGCCTTTCCCTTTCTATACCCGAAGGAAGCCGGGTGGCCCTTTTGGGGCCCAATGGAGCGGGTAAGTCCACCCTCTTGCTGCATTTAAACGGCCTCTACCTGCCCCAAAGGGGAAAGGTGCGGGTCATGGGGCGGGAAGTCAACGCCCGTACGGCCAGGGAGATCAAAAGGCGGGTGGGCCTGGTGTTTCAGGATCCCGATGATCAGGTTTTTTCTTCCACCGTAGGGGAGGACGTGGCCTTCGGCCCGGTGAATATGGGCCTGCCCGCCGCAGAGGTCGAACGGCGGGTGCAGGAGGCCCTGGCGGCAGTGCAGATGGAGGCATACCGGGACAAACCGCCTTACCACCTCAGCTACGGGCAGAAAAAGCGGGTGGCCATTGCCGGGGTTCTGGCCATGGGGCCGGAAATTATCGTCCTGGACGAGCCCATGGCCTACCTGGATCCCCAGGGCAAGGATACATTGCTGGATATTCTGGACCGGCTGCACCGCCGGGGTGCCACCATCCTGGTGGCCACCCACGACGTGGACATGGCGGCCGGCTGGGCGGACCGGGTGATTATCATAAAAAACGGCCGCACCCTGGCCCAGGGTGACCCCTCATTGCTGGTCCGGGAGGACATAATCCGCCGGGCCAGCCTGCGCTTCCCCCTGGTGGTGCAGATTTTTCGCTCCCTCCCTGAATTGCAGCTCAAAACCATACCCTATACGGTGGAACAGGCGGTAGCCTTGCTGAAAGATATTTTGGCAGGACACCGGGTCTAAGCGCCTCTAGACAAGAGGTGCTTTTATTATTATGGCCAGCCGGTTAAGCTGTGGTATAATAAACTGTAAATGTTTTCTTTTCGGAGGTTTCGGAGGTGAATGGGATGTCCCTGGGTGAATTAAAAATGACTTACCGTGAATACCTCCAGTTACCCGTGGATAAGCGTTACGAACTAATTGGGGGGAGGCTTTATGTGGTACCGGCGCCCAGCGTGATCCACCAGATGATATGCGGAAGTCTGGAATTTATTTTGCGCTGGCATGTTCAGGAAAACAAATTGGGGGTCATTTTAGATGCTCCCATTGACGTTTACTTAACGGAGGAAGATGTGGTTCAGCCGGATATCATTTTCATCAGCCAGGAGCGCCGGCACATCATCGGTGAGGCCAATATAAGGGGTGGGCCCGATCTGGTGATTGAAGTTCTATCCCCTTCCACCGCGGCCATGGATCAAACCGTTAAAAAAGAGCTCTACCGGAACCACGGGGTGCGGGAAGTCTGGTATGTGCACCCGGTGGCCCAGACTATAGAAGTGTGCACCTTCACCCCGGAAGGAGAAAAAAAGGAGCTTTACACCCGGCACGATGAAAAACCTTTTGTTTCCACGGTGCTTCCCGGCCTGCGGCTGGATCTGAACAAGGTTTTTTAGTAAAGGGGAGTTGTTGATTGTTACCGTTGCACAGGATAGTGGTGCCCACCCCTTACGCGGTGGGACCGGTCAATGCCTATCTCATCGCTTCACGACCCTATACCCTGGTGGACCCGGGGCCCGATACCGGCGAGGCCAGGGAAGTATTGCAGAAAGAACTGAACCGTTTGGGTGTTCCCCTGGCCGGAATTGAACGGATTCTGCTCACCCATTTCCATTCCGATCACAGCGGCCTGGCCCGCTGGATACACTCCCTGACGGGGGCAAAAATATACATCCATCCCTATGATTTAAAGAAACTGAGCGGCAAAAACGATTTTATCGGGGAGAGGATGCCCTTTGTCCGGGAAGCCGGTACCCCGGCGGAGATCATAGCGGAGATTCTCAAGGACAGGGATAAGCTCCCCAGGCCCTTTGTGCCGCCCGGGGGCGCCGTAGCCACGACCGACGGAGTGGAAATACCCTTTGAGCGGGGGAGCTTAAGGGTGCTCCATTTTCCGGGTCATGCCACCGGGCACCTTTGTTTTTACGACCCGGCGGGAAAAAGCCTTATTTCCGGCGATTTTTTGCTGCCCCATATTACACCCAACCCGTTTCTGGAGCCCGATCCGGTTCACCCCGATCGGCGGGCACCCAGCCTGCGCCACTACCTGCAGGGGCTGGACAGGCTGACGTCCATGGACATAAAGCGGGTGTGGCCGGGGCACGGGGAAGTCATAGACGACTACCGGCAGGTGGTGGCCATGGTGCGGGAACACCACCAGGCCCGTTTTGACGCCCTGGTAGACCTGTTGCACAAGTACGGGCGGTGCACCGCCTTTGAGCTTTCCCGGATCACCTATCCCGATTTGAAGGGGTTCAACATCTTTTTAGGACTTTCGGAAGTCCAGGCCCACCTGGACGTACTGGTGGAAGAGGACCGGGTGAAAGTGGAGAAGAAGGACGGCGTGGCGTATTATTTCCTCGTAAATATTCAGTAAAACCGTTATGACGAGGATGCGGCGCTGTCCGGAGCGAACGACTTGCGAAGCGCCGGTAACAGCACCCGGTGAAGCGAGGTTGCCGGCTCGGCTCTCGAGGACGCATGATGAACTACCCGGAAGAAGACTTTTAAGACATATTATTTAATTAAGGTAACGACGAAGAATGTTAGTGGCGGGCAATCCGCAGAGAGCCAGAGCCGGCCTGAAGCGAACCGCGGTGCTGTCGGCGCGAAGCACTGGAGTGAGCGGGGACAGCGCCGCATCCAACCGGGCTCACTATATTTCCTCTAACAAGGGGTGCAGGAAAAACTTGGCTTTTCGCTTGCGTTTGATCCTTGCCATACTGGTTGCCAAAGTAATCATGTGGCTGGTTCGCCTGCTGGGACGGGGTAAAGGCTCCTCCCTGCCCGGCATGGTGGCCTTGAAAATCTGTCCCGGCATCCTGGGCTGCCTGGCCCGGCAGGCCCGCCGGGGCGTGGTCATGGTCACCGGCACCAACGGTAAAACCACCACCAACAACATGATTGCCCGGGTGGTCAGGGAGGCCGGTTACCGGGTGGTGGTCAACACCGAGGGGGCTAACCTGATTACCGGCGTGACCACCGCTTTTTTAAAGGCCGCATCTCTTGCAGGCCGGGTGGACTGCGACTACGCCCTCCTGGAGGTGGACGAGGCCTCTTTTCCGCGGGTTACCCGCCAGGTACATCCAAACATGGTGGTGATCACCAACTTTTTCCGGGACCAGCTGGATCGCTACGGGGAACTGGACAAAACCATATCCCTCATCCGTGAGGCCCTGGTGCAGTTGCCGGGGACGGGGCTGGTATTAAATGCCGATGATCCCCTGGTAGCTCCCCTGGCCGCCTCCACCGGGAAAGAGGCGTTTTATTATGGCCTGGGGAAACACCGGCAGGTGACTTCCCTTTCCGCCGCCGCCCGGGAAGGGCGCTTCTGCCCCCATTGCGGGCGGGAGCTTTTTTATGCCTGCTATCACTACAGCCAGCTGGGTGATTACCGTTGTCCCGGCTGCGGCTTTTCCCGGCCTTTCGCCGATGTGGAGGGCACGGAAGTTTCCCGGGGAGATCACAGGATAACCTGCCGCCTGCGTTCGCCCGCCGGCTCCCATGAACTGGTTATTCCCGTGCCCGGGTTGTATAACCTCTACAACGGCCTGGCGGCTTTTTCGGCCGGCCTTTCCCTGGGCGTGGAGCCGGGGGTGATAATCCGCGCCCTGGCGGGTTACACCCCGGCCACCGGCCGCATGGAAAGGTTCCGCTACCGGGATAAGCCGGTGCTCTTAAACCTGGTCAAAAACCCCACCGGGTTTAACGAGGGGTTGGGAGCTTTGCTGTCCCTCCCCGGCCCGGTGGATGTGCTCATTGCCATCAATGACAACGATGCCGACGGGCGGGACATTTCCTGGCTGTGGGACGTGGATTTTGAGGTTCTGGAGGAGCACCACCACCGTTTGAACTCCCTGGTCTGCACCGGGCAAAGGGGAGCGGAAATGGCCGTCAGGCTGAAATATGCCGGGGTGCCCCTTGACAAGGTTGTGGTCGAGAACATGCACCGGGCCGTAGAACACGTTTTAAATGGTTCCGGCACCACGGCCTATCTTTTGGCTACCTATACGGCCCTGTGGCCCCTGGAAAGGATTTTGAGCGGTTATGCAAAGAGGGAAAGTCGTGCTGAAAGTCTGCCATCTGTATCCTGACCTGTTAAATCTCTATGGCGACCGGGGTAACGTGATGGCCTATGTCCGCCGCTGCCAGTGGCGCGGGATTGAAGTGGAGGTGCATTGCATTAACCTGGGGGACCCGGTTGACTTCCGGGAAATGGATTTTCTTTTCCTGGGCGGGGGTTCCGACCGGGAGCAAAACCTCATGGCCAAAGACCTGGAAAATCGCCGGGAGCTTTTGCAGGCGGCGGTGGAGGACGGGCTGGTGGTGCTGGCCATCTGCGGCGGCTACCAGCTGCTGGGCAAATATTACCGCACCCTGGAAGGCCACGTGATTCCCGGCCTGGGTCTTTTGGACTTTTATACGGAGGCCGGGCGGAAGAGGATGACCGGCAACGTGGCCGTAGAGCTGGAAATAGAAGGGGAGCCGGTGCGGGTGACCGGTTTTGAAAACCATGCCGGACGTACCTTCCTGGGACAGATTTCCCCGCTGGGCCGGGTGCTGGTGGGCTACGGCAACAACGGAGAGGACGGCACCGAGGGGGCCCGTTACAAAAACGTCTTTTGCTCCTACCTCCACGGCCCCCTGCTGCCCAAGAACCCCCGGCTTACGGATCACCTCATCTCCCTGGCATTACGCCGCCGGGGTTTGCCGGCTGAACTCACCCCTTTGGACGACCGCCTGGAAATGGCGGCCAGTGAAATAATGCTCAAGCGCCTGTTAAGATAAAGGTCCGGGGGAAAGTCCCCCGGCAGCGCGAATCGCGCTGGAAACGGTACCAAAGCGTGTCTGTGATGAGGCACGGCGTTATGCGAACCGTGGTACTGCCGGCGCGGAGCACAGGAGTGAGCGTAGACATAGAGGTTGAGCTGCCTGGTATGTAAGAGGTTTCAGGCCAAAAAAGCAAATAATACATACTGTATCACTGGATGGGGGGAGGTTTTTCAAAATGGAGAAGGAAGCAGTACGTACTGACAGGGCTCCGGCCGCCATAGGGCCCTATTCCCAGGCCGTTAAGGCCGGTGGATTTGTGTTTGTATCGGGCCAAATTCCCATCGACCCGGCCACAGGTAATGTGGTGGAGGGGGACATTACAGTGCAAACCAGGCAGGTGTTGAACAATTTGAAAGAAGTTCTGGCGGCTGCAGGCACTTCCCTGGAGCGGGTGGTGAAAACCACCGTGTTTATCACCGATATGAATGACTTTCCCGGGTTAAACGAAGTTTACGCCGAATTTTTTACCCGGACTGCGCCGGCGCGCTCCTGCGTGGCGGTATCCCGCCTGCCCAGGGATGTACTGGTGGAAATTGAAGCCGTAGCCGTCCTGTAACCTTCTCGGATCCCGATCCGCACCTGACTTTGTCAGGGGTTATTTCGTGCGGCAGGTCACCCCGTCTGTCGCAAAGTTGAAGAAAGTGGCATGTCAATGACAACTGTCTACAGTGTATACAATCGTGGATACTGGCTGGCGGTATTTTAAAAACGTTGAAAAGTCAGATATTATAAAGTTTTTAACTTGATTGACAATTCGATTATATCCTTTGGTATGCCTTTTGCTAAACAATAAAGTTCAGAATAAAGTTCAGTAAAATTCAGCCAAAATGTTATCCCTGATCTGCAGTTTGTGCATTCTTGCCGGTGATTGAACATGTTATTATAAACCAGAGGTGGATGCCGACTTTTGCGGGGAAAGGAGAAATTTTTGTGCGCGAGACAGTCATCGTCAGTGCAGCCAGAACCCCTTTCGGAAAGCTGGGCGGTGCGCTCAAACCCCTCACTGCCGTACAACTGGGGGGAATAGTGATTCAGGAGGCCGTCCGGCGGGCGGGCATCAGCGGGGATCAGGTGGAAAACGTGATCATGGGCCAGGTCCTGCAGGGCGGCTGCGGCCAGATTCCCTCCCGCCAGGCCACCCGGCTGGCGGGCCTGCCCTGGGAGGTGCCCTCGGAAACCATAAACAAGGTCTGCGCTTCCGGCCTGCGGGCGGTCACCCTGGGCGACCAGATCATCAGGGCCGGGGATGCCGACATTATTGTTGCCGGCGGAATGGAAAGCATGAGCAACGCCCCCTACTTTGTGCACGCCCGCTGGGGCCTGCGCATGGGTGACACCGGGTTTGTCGACCTGATGGTCCACGACGGCCTCTGGTGCGCCTTCTACAACCGGCACATGGCCATCCACGGTGGCGAAGTGGCCAGGGAATACGGCGTCTCCCGGGAAGAACAGGACGAATGGGCCCTGCGCAGCCACCAGCGGGCCATTGCCGCCATCGACGGCGGGCGTTTGAAGGATGAGATCGTGCCGGTAACCATCCCGCAGAAAAAAGGTGAGTCAATAGTTGTAGACACGGACGAAGCACCGCGCCGGGATACCAGCCTGGAGGCCCTGCGCCGCCTGCCGCCGGTTTTTGACCCCAATAATACGGTTACCGCCGGTAATGCCCCGGGGGTCAATGACGGGGCGGGGGCCCTGGTTTTGATGTCCCGGGAAAAGGCCCGGGAGCTGGGTGTAAAGCCCCTGGCCACCATACTGGGGCATGCCTCGGTTTCCCAGGATGCCAGATACATTGCCACCGTACCCGGACTATCCATCAACAAGTTGCTGGCCAGAAAGGGACTGACGGTGGATGCCATTGACCTGTTCGAGGTCAACGAGGCCTTTGCAGCCGTGGTCCTGGTTAGCACAAAAATTGCCAATTTACCGCAAGATAAAATTAATGTTAACGGCGGCGCGGTGGCTTTCGGCCATCCCATTGGCGCCAGCGGTGCCCGCATCCTGATGACGTTAATCTACGAGCTTCGCCGGCGGGGCGGCGGCCTGGGCGTTGCGGCCATCTGCAGCGGCGCCGCCCAGGGCGATGCCGTGCTGGTGCGGGTAGATGACTAGAAAGCGAGGAGCTGAATTACAATGACCCTGGACTTTGACCTTACCGAAGAACAACTGATGATCCGCGATACGGTGCGCAAACTGGCCCAGAACGAATTTGCCCCCCGGGCGGCTGAAATTGACCGGGAACACCGCTTCCCCCGGGAAAACCTGAGAAAACTGGCCGAGTTGGGGTTGATGGGCATTCCCATCCCCGAGGAATACGGCGGTGCGGGTTGTGACTTTCTCTCATATATCATGGCCATCGAAGAGATCTCCCGGGCCTGCGCCTCCACCGGCGTAATCCTGGCCGTGCATACCTCGCTGGGGTGCTTTTCCCTCCTCTATCACGGTACGGAAGAGCAGAAGCAAAAGTATTTAATCAAGCTGGCTACCGGTGAGTGGCTGGGAGCTTTCGCCCTTACCGAGTCCAACGCCGGTTCGGACCCTTCCAGCCTGTCCACCAGCGCCCGGCTGGAAGGCGACTACTACATTGTCAACGGCAGCAAGATCTTCATTACCAGCGGTGGGGAAGCGGATCTCTACGTCACCTTCGTGCGCACCAGCCCGGGTAAAGGGCACAAGGGAATCACCTGTCTGTTAATTGAGAAGGACACCCCGGGCTTTACTATCGGTAAAGTGGAAGAAAAGATGGGGCTCAACGGCTCCCGGACCACGGAGCTGATCTTTGACAACGCCAGGGTGCCGCGGGAGAACGTGCTGGGCCAGGAGGGCGAGGGTTTCAAGGTAGCCATGGCCCTTCTGGACGGCGGCCGCATCGGTATTGGCGCCCAGGGCCTGGGCATTGCCCAGGCGGCCTTTGACGTGGCCCTGGAATACTCCAGGCAGCGGGTGCAGTTTGGCCGGCCCATTGCCGAATTCCAGGCCATCCAGTTCATGCTGGCCGACATGGCCACCCAGATCGATGCCGCCCGGCTGCTGGTTTACCGGGCCGCCCGGCTGAAGGACAAAGGGCTGCCCCACTCCAGGGAAGCTTCCATGGCCAAAATGTATGCCACGGATACGGCCATGTTTGTCACCACCAACGCGGTGCAGATCCTGGGCGGTTACGGCTACTGCAAGGAGTACCCCGTGGAGCGGTACATGCGCGACGCCAAGATCACCCAGATCTATGAGGGTACCAACCAGATTCAGCGGCTGGTCATCGCCAGGAACTTGCTGCGGGGTTGAACCTGCACCACGGCTGTATGCCTGTAAATCTTTAAGCCGGCCCAAAGGATTTTAAGGAGGGATTTTTCTTGGCCAAAAAGGACAAGCGCATGAGCATTCAGGAAGCCGTGCAGCTGATTAATGACGGCGACATGATCACTTTTTCCGGATTTACCATCTGGCGCCGCCCGATGGCCATTGTATATGAGATGGTACGTCAGCGCAAAAAGAACCTGCACCTGATCGAAGTCAACTCGGGTACCCACGGTGAAGTCCTGATTGGAGCAGGCTGCGTTAAGGTCCTGGAAACCTGCTGGATCGGTCACGAGCTGTACGGCAAAGTAGGTGCCAACGCCGCCCGCAAGCTGAAATCCGGGGAACTGCTCATTGAGGACTACAGCCACGTGCACATGATCATGCGCTTTGCTGCCGGGGCCATGGGTGTTCCCTACCTGCCGACCCGGGCTTCCCTGGGTACGGACATCCTCAATCCCCAGTACGACGTCCTGGGTAAATACGGCCTGCGGGACGGCTCCAACCCCCGCATTCCCAGGCGCAAGTTTGAATTTTTGGCTGATCCTTTCTTTGGTGAGCAGGGCGATATTATTCATGTACCCGCGGCGCGGCCCAACGTGTGTATTGCCCACGTGCAGCAGGTGGGCGATGAGGGTACCGTGCGGGTATTCGGCCAGCGCTATTCCGATGCGGAGGCCATTAAAGCCGCCGATAAGGTGATCGTGGTGGCTGAAGAAATCGTGCCGGAAGAAGTTATCCGCCAGGAACCCACGGCCAACCTGATCCCCCACTACCTGGTGGATGCCGTCATTGAGCAGCCATGGGGTGCCCATCCCACCGGTTGCTTCGGGTATTACGAAGTGGACGGGCAGTTTATTCGCGATTTCTACAACAAGACCAGGACACAGGAAGGCTTCGATGCGTGGGCGGAAGAGTGGATCCTCAAAGTAAACAGCTTTGATGAGTACCTGTACAAGATAGGCTTCCGGCGGCTGGATACGCTGCGGGCCAACTCTTCCTACAAGTACAGCACGCGGGTGAAGAGGGGTGCATAGGAAACATGCGTAACAACCACAGTCCGGCTCAGCCCGGGGAATACAAGCTGATAGAACTTCTGGCCGTGGCCGGTGCGCGGGAAATCCAGGACGGCGAGGTCGTGTTTGCCGGCACCGGGCTGCCCATGCTGGCGGTGACCCTGGCCCAGAAAACCGGTGCGCCGCGGGCTTCGATCATTTACGAGGCCGGCTCCATGGACGGCCGCCCCGCACACCTGCCTTCTTCCGTGGGCGACGCCCGCTGCGAATACAGGGCTTCGGTGTCCTCGGGTCTGTTTGACGTTTTCGGCCAGCTGCAGCGGGGTGTGGTGGACCTGGCCTTTCTGGGCGGGGCGGAAATTGACAGGTATGGCAACGTAAACACCACCGCCATCGGCGGTGACTATTACCATCCCGCGGTGCGCCTCACCGGTTCGGGCGGCAACCCGGACATCAACTCCCTGGCCCGGCGAACCGTGTTTATAATGGTGCAGGAGAAACGTCGTTTTAAAGAACAGGTGGATTACGTCACCTCGCCGGGCTGGCGGGTCAAGAAGTGGCCCGGTGGTGAATGGGTCACGCGCCGGGAGGCCTTTGGTTCGGCCTTCCGGGGTGGGCCGGTGGCGGTAATCACCAGCATGGCCGTCTTCCGTTTCGATGAGGAAACGGGGGAGATGTACCTGGATACCGTCCATCCGGGCGTTACCGTAGAAGACGTAGAAAATAACGTGGGTTTCGACCTGGATGTCAGCCGCTGCCGGGGCGAAACTCCACCGCCCACCTATCATGAGCTGTACCTGCTGCGCAATGTCATTGACCCGGAAGGACTCTTCCTGGGCAGGTGAACAGCCGGGTACCGGCGGGATGCCCGGCGCGGTGAAGAAGTTTACCGACAGATCTGATTTGAAGGACGGGCCCGGGAAAAGAAACAGCGGCTCCGGGCCCTTTTTTTGCCGGCGGCGCCGGCTTTTGCTTTTTTTGATTTTTAAAATTAAGGAAGGATCTGATGAGGATGTGTAGAAAAAAGTAATCAGGTGTAAAACGAAAATAGAAGGCCTCCGGTGAGGTGGGACGGGCTTGGGCAGGAAAGTCAGTCCGGCAGAAACATGGACGCCGGCGCTTGGTGACATTTTGGATTCACTGGCCAGCAATGTTGTCGCTGTAAACAGGGCCGGGGAGATCATCTACTGCAGCCCCCAGTTCGCCCGCTACCTGGAAATGCCAAGAGAGGAACTGATTGGACGCCACATTAACGAATTTTTCCCGGGCACGCCACTGCTGGAGGTGCTCAAGGACGGGCGGCCGCAGCTGGGACGCCGCCTGCAGTTAAAAGACGGGGTTTACCTGGTCAACCGCACTCCCATCTGGCGTAACGGGGAAATAGTGGGTGCCATATCCGAATTTCAAAATATTAACGAAATCCAGAATATCATTGACGAGTTATCAAATGATAACGCCCGCATCCGGGAGCTGAAAAATTTACTGGAACAAATTCTGGATCTGTCCAGTGACGGGATCGTGGCCATAGACCGGAATTACGTGATTACCATGGCCAACCATAATTTTGCCAGCTTCTTTAACAAAACCCCCGAAGAAATTATCGGTAAAAACGTTTATGAAGTGTACGGGGAGAGCAAGCCCATCTTCCCCCGGGCCATGGAGACGGGGGAAGCGGAATATGGATATCTGGGCAACCTCAACGGCCATGAAGTTATCGCCAACCGGGTGCCCCTGATCCGGGACGGGGAAATTGTGGGGGCCCTGGGAGTGGTGGCCTTTCGGGATGTGGAACAGTTATACGCCCTGATCAAAAAGATCCGCCACCTCAAAAGCGAGCTGGATTACTATAAAGGCGAGCTGGAACGGGTTCACCGCAGCAAGTTCAGCTTTGACCAGATTATCGGCCGCAACAAACAATTTGAAGCCGTTAAGGCAACTGCCCGCCGGGTGGCCATGACCAGTTCCACGGTCCTCATCCTGGGGGAGAGCGGCACCGGCAAGGAACTTTTTGCCCACGCCCTGCATACTGAGGGCCTGCGCAGCAAGGGTCCATTTATCAAGGTCAACTGCGCGGCGGTGCCCGAAAACCTCCTGGAGTCGGAGTTATTCGGTTATGTGGAAGGGGCCTTCACCGGCGCCCGCAAAGGCGGGCAGCCGGGCAAGTTCGAGCTGGCCCACGGGGGAACCATTTTTTTAGATGAAATTGGGGATATGCCCCTGTCCATGCAGGCCAAACTGTTACGGGTTTTGCAGGAAAAGGAAATTGAACGCCTGGGGGATACCCGGCCCCGCCGGGTGGACGTGCGGGTCATTGCGGCTACCAACCAGAACCTGGAAGAACTGATCGGCAGGGGAAGGTTCCGGGAAGACTTATACTACCGCATCAACGTGGTCACCTTAAATATTCCTCCCCTGCGGGAACGCCTTGATGATTTAGAACTCCTGGTGGAACATTTCATTAAGCATTTCAACCGCCAGTTCGGACAGCGGGTAACCGGGGTTTCCCCGGAGGTCATGGGGATATTCTTTAACCACCACTGGCCGGGCAATGTGCGGGAACTGGAAAATGTACTGGAACGGGCCTACAATGTGCTGGACGGCACCGTGATCCAGAAAAAACACCTGCCCCTCTACCTGCAAAAGGCCGGCCGGCCGGGGGGGCGGCAGGCCGGCCAGAGCGGCCTGCCCGGGCTGGTGGAAGAGGCGGAAAGGGAAGCCATTTTAGAGGCCCTGGCGGCGACCAAAGGCAACAAGCGGCAGGCGGCCCAACTGCTGGGTATATCCCGGGCCGGCCTGTACAAGAAATTGAAACGGTATCAAATAGAGTGTGGCTAAAATTATTCAAGGGCCGGCTCCTTGAGTTCTGGGAACCGGGCGGCGGGTTTTGTAGGTTAATGCATGAACAGGATGCGACATTATAAAATGAGAAAAAGTTCAGAAGAAATGGCAAAGGAGGCAGTTATCTGTGGCAAGAACCAGGAGCAGAAGCGGAACCGCGCAGGAAATAAACACCATACAATCAGTGGAAAGGGCAATCAAGATCCTGGAGTACCTGTGTCGTGGACCGGCTTCCCTTTCTGAGCTCAGCCGGGAACTGGGGCTTCATAAAAGTACTGCCTTTGGATTACTGCAAACACTGGTTAAACACAACTATGTGCACCAGGAGATCAAAACGGGCCGGTACCGGCTGGGTTATCGAGTTTTAGCCCTGAGTGGGGCTTTTCTCGAGCACTGTGATCTGCGTGAAATTGCCTCTCCTTATTTGCAGCAACTGGTGAATGAACATGGGGAAACAGTGCACCTGGTGGTTATGGACGACGGCCAGGTGGTTTACGTGGACAAAATTGACAGCCCGCAATCCATCCGCATGGTCTCCCGCATCGGAAGCCGGCTGCCTGCCCATTGTACCGGTGTGGGGAAGGCAATTCTGGCCTATCTTCCCGAAGAAAAGGTGCGGGCCATTGTTAAAAAGCGGGGGCTGCCCAGATTTACCGCCAACACTATCACCACCTGGGAAGAATTGAGTGCGGAGCTGGCACGGATCCGGGAAGAAGGGGTGTCCTACGACCGGGAAGAAATTGAAGAGGGGCTGCGCTGCGTAGCGGCACCCCTTATCGGTTATGGTCAATACCCGGTGGGGGCAATCAGCGTTTCCGGACCGGCGTCACGAATGACGGAAGAGAAAATGTCCCGCATTGCCGGGTCCCTTAAGAAGGTGGCCGGGGAAATTTCCCGGCAGTTGGGCGCGGGTGTCGAGCTGAATGGTTACGGCAAAATTTAGATTTATCCTCTAAAAGGGAATTTTTTTTTGATGATTAGCAGGGATTTAGAATAAGAAGGCGAATTATATTCTACACAGACGTATAGTATTTGATAATATCAAACAAAGGGGGGTGGACCGTGCGCGCAGTAACCTTATACGCGGTAGTAGATGTGGATAAATGTAAGGGCTGCACGCGCTGTGAACGGGTGTGTCCGGTGCTGGCCATTAAGGTGGAAAATAAAAAAGCAGTGGTAGACCCGGAAAACTGTCTGGGCTGTGCCAACTGCGAGCAGCGCTGTCCGGAAATGGCCATCACCATGGCCCACCTTGAACAGTCGCGGGTAGTACAGGAGAGCCTGGCGGGGGTAGATATGGCTGCCGTCAATGATCTCTGCCGGAAGGCGCACCTGCATCCCAAACAGATTATCTGTTACTGTACGGCCACCAGGGCCGGGGAAGTGGCGGCGGCGGTACTCAAGGGAGCGAAATCTCCGGAAGAGATCTCCCGGCGCACAGGTGTACGTACCGGGTGCAAGGTGGAGTGTATCCAGCCGGTATTGCGGTTGCTGCATGCAGCGGGAATTGCACCGGAGCGGCCTGCCGGAGGTTACCAGTGGTATGGCTTGACGCCTACGGTTTGGGATATTCCGGAAGAGGTTAAGAAAAAATATGCCCAACGCGGGTTTTACTTCGATGAAGACCGCAAACTGCTGGATTCGCTGGTAGAAACCGGTGAAAGGAGGGAAATAAATGTTGCGCGCACCGATTAAACCCCTGCCGCCGCGTCGTTCCCAGTACGGGGTAGCACCCGAACTGGTCCGCAAGCGGGCCGCAGAGCTGCCGGACATGGTTTCCGTGCTGGTGAGGGATCTTTTCCCTGATGCAGCGCCGGTTATTTACCCGGGTGAAAACGGCCTGGAGGTGATCCGGGAAGCCACCCGGAAGCAGATGGAAAAAGTGGACCTGAGCATGATCAAACCCGGCGACCCGGTAAATGTGCTGGGTTCACACCACGGTTTCACTTTGCTGGGTGGAGCACCATATGCCGAGATGCTCAGGACCATCCGGGACGTGGTGCGGGAACGCACGGGCTGTACGGATATACGCCTGCGGGTAGGTGTGGGGCTGCGTTTCCGGGAGAGTGAAGAATACATTAAGGCATTTGGCCTGGACGAATACTATGAAGGCAAGGCCGCCGGCGTGGCTCCGGTGGATGAAGGGGTTGCCATCGAGACCGAAATCGGCACTCTTTACGGCATCAAAAAAATATACGATGCCCGGTGGATCATCCACGCCCACAACAGTGACGTGCGGGAAGTGCACTTCCACCGTCAGGTGGACCGGGCGGTAAAACCCTTCGGCATGTCCTATGCGCGCATAGAAACCCGCTCCACTTATCACCAGAACCTGGGCCCACGGGCGGCCAACTTTGTGGCCAGGGCAATCTTTGATTCTCCCTTTGTCCAGGAGAAATTTGCCTGCGCCGTATTTCTGATGATGTCGCCCAGCGGGGTGGTGGGGGTGGACGCGGACAACGATCTCTATGCGCTCAACGACCGGGTTACTTATTTGGGCTGCCGGGATTACGGCAAGATGATGACCCTGCTGGGTGAGATTGACGAGGCCATCACCATTCTGGATTTCCCCAGCCCGGTGCCGTATGTATTTGCGGCGGGGGTCATTTTCGCCAACTTTGCCGGGGCCAACCGGGACCTTTTCGACCTGGACGATCCGCTGCCGCCGTACACCTGGTATACGGAGGCCTTCTACGGTGAAGACGGGCGGCCGCTGATCGAAGGGGTGCCGCCGGTAAACCCGGCGATTAAAGTAGTTATCCATAACTATGCCTGGGGTGGGTATCCCAGCGCCTTCTTTACCGAGCACATCCCGACCATTGTAGTGGGCCGGGAACAGGCGGAGCTGCTTGACCGGGACCCGCAGAACCTCAGCTACACCAAACACACGTTGCTGGCGGAGGATTTGGACACGGCAGTGCGTTTTGCCAAGCAGGTTGCGGGTACGGATAAGATCCTCGCCTTTGACGGTGCTTCAGGAGCTTTGAACGTCAGCCGTTCCCTGGGTGAATACCTGCTGCAGAAAGCACCTCTCGTTTCGCGCCGGGTAGACGGGGAGCTGCTTCCCAAATGGTTGAAGCAGAGGGGCATCGATCCGTCTCGAATTAAGATTTGTTAAGGAGTGGCAGGAG
The DNA here is from genome assembly GCA_020725525.1 of Desulfovirgula sp. GTDB lineage: Bacteria > Bacillota > Desulfotomaculia > Desulfotomaculales > Desulfovirgulaceae > Desulfofundulus. The sequence continues at coordinate 11,665 of DYEX01000139.1, read as the reverse complement.
GTTGGCTCAAATGGAGAAGCACATTCTCCCTCCCGGTGATATACGTCATTCCATCTTCAAAGGGATGGAAAATCGTATCTTCCAGGCCGGGGTGGTTTTTACCCGGCCGGCGGTGGTGGCCGGTCTGAGCGAAAGCATCGATGAGGCTCGTTCTCTGGGGCTGGAAGTACGCAGTCAGGTGCGGGAGGGAATGAGTGTGCCGGCCGGTCAGGCGGTACTCACTCTTACCGGGCCGGCCATGGCCCTGGCCGTGGCCGAAGATCGGGTGCCGGGTTGGATCGGCAAGGCTTCCGGCGTGGCCACCGCCGCCCGTTCGTTCCGTGAGATGCTTCCCGGCCGTATCCGGGTGGTGTGTGGGGGATGGAAGAAGCTTCCTTTGCCCTGGCGGCAGAATTTGCGCCGGGCCGCGGCAGTGGGCGGTGTGGCCACCCGGATCCTCGATGAACCCTTCATCTACCTGGATAAAAACTATATCCGTATGTTTGGAGGTATCTCCGGCACCCTGCAGGCGGTAGCGGCTCTGCCCGGTGAAAAGGTCATCCAGCTGCGCGGTGAGTGGGGTGACATTACCAATGAGGCTGCCCAGGCGGTAATCAATGGAGCTGCCGTTTTAATGGTGGACACCGGCTGCGTGGAAGATGTGACCCGGGTGGCCGGGTACCTGCGCGGGCGTGGATGGCGGCAGGGAGTGCGCCTTGCTTTTTCCGGGGGAATTACCAGGGAGGATCTGCCGGCCATCGCAGAGCTGGATGTGGACATTATAGATATTGGGCGTTCGGTGCTGGATGCGCCACTGGCTGATCTGCGCTTTGAGGTTCTGGGGCCGGCGCAGGGTGCGGTACTGGACATAATGTCCTTCTAATTTTGCGTAATCCCAAAACATTATTCATCAATATCAAATAGATGGGGTTGAGACCATGCCGCAAATTGAAGAGTGGGCCGAACGGTTACTGCAGGCTGAAGAAACTGGAATGCCCATCGAGCCGCTGACAGCGGCCTGGCCGGAAATTGATATTCCCACGGCCTATCAGATTCAATTGAAGGTAATAGAACGCAAATGTGCCCGGGGCCAAAGGGTGGTGGGGATGAAGATTGGCCTGACCAGCAGGGCCATGCAGCAGATGCTGGGAGTTTATGAGCCGGATTATGGTCATATTCTGGACACCATGGTGCTGCTCGAGGGTGATCCGGTACGCCTGTCGAGGCTGATTCAGCCCAAAGTAGAAGCAGAAATAGCTTTCGTGCTGCGGGAGCGGTTAACCGGACCCGGGGTTACCGTGGCCGGTGTATTGCGGGCCACGGCGGGAGTGATGCCTGCATTAGAGATTATTGACAGTAGAATCAGGGACTGGCAGATAAAAATTCAGGATACCATTGCCGACAATGCTTCCTCGGCGGCCATTATTCTGGGTGGGACGTTAATGCCGGTGGAAGGGCTGGACTTGCGCCTGCTCGGGCTGGTACTGGAAAAGGATGGGGAAGTCTTTGCTACCGGGGCGGGAGCCGCGGTCCTTGGCCACCCGGCGGCGGCGGTGGCCTGGCTGGCCAACGCGGTGGCCCGTTACGGGTTGAGCCTGGAGCCGGGTATGGTGGTGCTTTCCGGTTCGTTTACCCAGGCAGTGGCGGTGAGTCCCGGCTCGGTGATCCGCGCTTCCTTCGACCGCCTGGGCACGGTAACCGCCAGATTTGTAGATGCTTAATTTTCAACTTTGAGGAGGATGTTCCTTTGGAAAAAATAAAGGCGGCCATCGTCGGGCCGGGTAACATCGGTACCGACCTGATGTACAAACTGTTGCGCAGCAAATACGTGGAAGTAGCCATGATGGTGGGAATTTACCCGGAATCCGAGGGCCTGGCCCGGGCCAGATCACTGGGCATTAAAGCCACACACGAAGGGATCGGCGCAGTACTGCGGGAACCGGAGATCAAGATTGTCTTCGACGCTACCGGAGCCAGGCCCCATCTCAAACATGCTCCCCTGCTGCGGGAGGCGGGCAAAATTGCCATCGACCTCACTCCGGCGGCGGTGGGTCCTTACGTGGTCCCGGTGGTTAACATAGATCAGCATCTGGACGCCGTGAACGTGAACATGGTCACCTGCGGTGGCCAGGCCACCGTGCCCATCGTGGCAGCCATTAACCGGGTGGCAGGCGTTCAATATGCAGAGATCGTCTCTTCCATTTCAAGTAAAAGCGCCGGGCCGGGAACCCGTCAGAACATCGATGAGTTTACTGAGACCACGGCCAGGGCCCTGGAAGTGGTGGGCGGGGCTCAAAAGGGCAAGGCCATTATTATCCTTAATCCAGCCGAGCCCCCAATCATGATGCATAACACCATCTACACTCTGGTGGAGCATCCGGATGAGGATAAAATTCGTGCTGCAGTGCTCGGCATGGTACGGCGCATTCAGGAGTACGTTCCCGGTTACCGGCTCCGGGTAGAGCCGCTGGTGGAAGGAAACAAGGTGACTACGATCATCGAAGTGACCGGGGCGGGGGACTTCCTGCCCACTTATGCGGGCAACCTGGACATTATGACTTCGGCTGCTGCACGGGTGGGCGAGTTGATGGCCATGCGCCTGCTGGGTATTTACAGTCGGAAGGATGTGGAAAGCTGTGCCTGAGATCAGAATTATGGACACCACCTTGCGGGACGGGATGCACGCCATGGCCCACCAGTTCACCCCGGAACAGATGGCCAGGGTGGCGGCCGCCCTGGATGAGGCCGGCGTGGACGTAATCGAAGTTTCTCACGGCGACGGCCTGGCCGGTTATTCATTCCAGTACGGCTTTGCCGCGGCTACAGACGAGGAGTACCTGCGCGCAGTTGCTCCAGTGCTCAAGCGGGCAAAGCTGGCGGCCCTGGTACTGCCCGGTATCGGCACCTGTAAGGACATGCAGATGGCGGTGAAAGCCGGGGTAAAGGTCTTCCGCATAGCCACCCACGTTACCGAGGCGGACATATCGGAAGAGCACATGGGCCTGGCCAAAGAGATGGGGACGGAAGTAGTAGGCTTTCTGATGATGTCCCACACCGTAGACAAGGAGAAGATTGCCGAGCAGGCCAGGTTGATGGAAAGTTACGGTGCGGACGTGGTCTACGTGGTGGACTCGGCCGGGGCCATGACCCCACAGGAGGTTAAGGAAAAGGTCGGCTATGTGCGCTCCTGCCTGAAGGTTCCGGTGGGTTTCCATGCCCATAACAACCTGGGACTGGCCATCGGCAATACACTGGCGGCAGTGGAAGCCGGGGCCACGGTGGTGGATGGGACCCTGCGCGGCCTGGGAGCCGGGGCAGGTAACGCGCCTACCGAAGTGCTGGTGGCGGCCCTCAAAAAGGTTGGCTGCGAGGTAGGTGTGGATCTCTATAAGATCATGGATGCCGCCACTGTCCTGGAGCCCATGATGCGCCGCCCGCAGGTGATCGATAATGCGTCCATCATGCTGGGTTATGCCGGCGTGTACTCCAGTTTCCTCCTCCACACCTACCGGGCGGCGGAGAAGTTTGGCCTGGATCCGCGGGACATTTTGATGGAACTGGGGCGCCGCAAGATTGTAGGCGGTCAGGAAGACTACATTATTGACGTGGCATACGAGATGGCTCAGAATAAACAGGTTATGGCTGGTTGATAAACTGCTTGATATGCCATATAGCAATGGGGGTTCGGTTCCGGAAAGAAACCGGCCCCCTGTACCAGAGCATCTTTATCACGATTACTATAAATTCATTCTAAAAAATTATATAAAAAATTTTTAGGGAGAATGGAAGGACTTTTAAAAATAATGTCGAATAATGGAGACTATAAGAAAAAACAGAATAGAGTTTGTTAATGTCGAACACCTGAAGGACGGCGTTTTTCGAAACGGTGCAGCCTTAGCTGCTCAACAAACAGAATACAATTTGACATTGTCAAACAATACTGACTGGGCTTTAGAAACCTGAGGGGGTGAGTTTTGAGAAAAGACAGCGGGGCTGAAGGCAGGAGTAATTTACTGGTAGTGCCTGTGGAGTTTTAATCTCATGGGAAAAAGAAAAATACTAAAAATATTAAGTTCAAGGAGGTTGTGCTAATTATGTTTCCAATGCTCAAAGTGGTTCAATACTATACTCCGCAAAAAGTAGTGTTTGGTGTTAATGCCGTAGACAACATTGGCCAGTATATCAAGGAAATGGGTATAAGCGGAAAGGCTGTTATTGTAACTGATCCCGGGGTGGCTCAGGCGGGGATTGCTGACCGGGTAGTACAGGCCCTCAAGAAGGATGGATTTGAAGCAGCGGTTTTTGATCAGGGTAAACCCGAGCCGGATAATGTGGTCTGTGACCAGGCAGCTGAATTTGCCCGTAAAGAGGGTGGCAGCTTCGTAATTGGTCTGGGTGGCGGCAGTGCCATCGACATCGCCAAGGTGGTTGCCCAGCTTCTGGCGCTGCCGGGTAAAACTGAGGATTATCTGGTTAATACCACCTTCCCCAAAAAGGGTGCGCCTATTATTGCCGTTCCCACCACGTCCGGAACCGGTACCGAATGTACGATGTATTCTGTAGTAACCTTTGCTAAAGATGGTATTAAAGGCTTCTTCGCCACGCCGACCATCCTGCCGGATATGGCACTGGTGGATCCTACCCTGACTGTAAGTATGCCGCCTAAAGTTACTGCTTCTACGGGTGCCGACGCCCTGTCGCATGCCATTGAGACGATGATGGCCAGGCAGGAAAACCCGCTTACTGATGCAATTGCTCTAAAGGCGGTTGAGTTCATCGCAGAGGCCCTGCCGGTGGCCGTTTACGAAGGGGATAACCTGGAAGCCCGGGTCAAGATGGCTTATGCTTCAATGATGGCCGGCATGGCTTTTAATGATCCGGGTATCGTGGAGGGGCATGCTCTGGCGCATACTTTAGGTTCCGTATACCATGTACCGCACGGTGTTGGTTGTGCGGTGGCCCTGCCCTACGCGATGGAGTATAACATGGGGCACTGCATGGAGAAACTGGCCCGCATTGCCGCGGCTTTAGGCCAGAATACCGCCGGCATGAGCGTCCGTCAGGCTGCTCAGGCTGCTGTACAAGCGGTCAAACAGTTGCTGGAAGATGTTGGTCTTCCCACCACCTGGGCTCCCTTCGGTAAGAAGGAAGATATTCCAATGTTGGCCGGGATGATGGTTGAGAGCCCATGGATTACCGCTTTTTACGGCTGGTCCAAGCGGCCGATGACCAGAGAGGCGGCAGTAGAACTGCTGACCAGAAGTTATGAAGGCCGTGTTGGGGATAAACTGTATTAAAGCCAGGGCTTTGGGGAGCAGGTGAGCAGGTTTTTTGTCTCCCTGCTCCCTTTCCCTGCATTGATAATTACGTTCTGGAGGTGACCACGCTTGTCTAAGGTGCTGGTAGTGGACCCGTCTTTATGCACCGGGTGCCATCGCTGTGAAATGTGGTGCTCGCTAACTAAATACGGTGAAATAAATCCTTCCCGCAGCAATGTTTATGTGATACGCCGGGAGCCGGCGGTGGATGTGCCCGTGGTATGCATGCAGTGCGGCTTATGCATAGATGTTTGTCCCACCGGAGCACTCAAGCGGGATGGAGCTACTGATGCGGTGGTGGTGGATGAGAATCTTTGCACCGGCTGCGGTACCTGTGTGAAGGTTTGCCCCTATGGAGTGCTCAGAGTTGATGAAGAAACAGATGTAGCGGCCAAGTGTGACCTGTGCTCCGGTTCACCGGCATGTGTCAGCCACTGCCCGCATGGTGCTCTTCGATACGAGGATGCGGGTAAAGCTGCGGCCAGGCGCCGGGAGATTTGGGCCGTGGCCCACGCAGTAAGGATCAGATAGGAGGTGCTGGTTAATGTGGTACGGATTTGCCGGCAAGCTGCTGCGGATTAACCTGACCGGTGGTGAATATAAGGTAGAAGAACTGGATAAAAACGAACTGCGCAAGTATATGGGTTGTACCGGGTATGCAGCCAGGCTTCTCTATCAGGAAATGCCCGGCGGCATTGATCCTCTGGCTCCGGAAGCTAAAGTGGTGCTGGCCACCGGTGCTGTAACCGGTACCCTTTGTCCCAGCGGTGGAAGCTACGAAGTGTGCTACAAGTCACCTTTGACCGGCACCTGGAATCAGGCCCGGTCGGGAGGGGCTTTTGGTCCAAAGCTTAAGTATGCGGGCTTTGACTTTGTGGTCATTGAAGGTAAGGCAGAAGAGCCCGTCTACGTGTATATCCGCGATGGTGAGGTGGAAATTAAACCCGCCAAACACCTGTGGGGGCTGAACGTTGAGGAAACTACGAATGCCCTGATTCGCGAACTTGATGATCCCGAAATCTCTGTGGCTGCCATAGGGCAGGCGGGCGAAAATGGGGTTCTGTATGCTGCTTTAATCAATGACAGGGGACGGGCTGCCGGTCGCGGCGGTATTGGAGCAGTGTTCGGCAGTAAAAATTTAAAGGCGGTTGTGGTGAATGGCCGTGGCGGTATTAAAGTTGCCCGCCCGAAGGAATTTGCGGAGGCCGTTGAGAAGGCAGAGCAGTGGTTGAAGAATTACCCCTTCGGCAGTATTCCTTCTCTGGGTACGGTTGGCCTGGTATCGTTGAACAACAGCCTGGGAATCCTGCCGGCAAAGAACTTCCAAACGGCCCATTTTGAAAAGGCCGATCAGATTTCGGGTGAGCTTCTCAACCGGAAATATCAAATTAAACGGCGGGCTTGTTATGGTTGCAGCTTCGCCTGTGGGCGTTATACATCAGTGGGTAGTGGAAAGTTTGCTACACCTCCCATGGAGGGTCCGGAATACGAAACTGTAGATATGCTGGGGCCCATTTGTGGGGTTGCCGACCTGGAGGCTATTATTAGAGGCAATTACCTGTGTAATGTTTATGGTTTGGATACCATTAGTACGGGCATGAGCATTGCTTTTGCCATGGAGTGTTATGAAAAGGGGTTGCTGACTGACAGGGACACGGAAGGAATGCCCTTGCGGTGGGGCGATGGAGAAGTAATGGTCAAATTGGTGGAAAAGATTGCCCACCGGGAAGGAATTGGTGCATTGCTGGCGCAGGGTGTAAAACGTATGGCTGAACAGCTCGGTCCTGCTGCCGAAGAGGCGGCTATCCATGTGAAAGGACTTGAACTGCCGGCTCACGAGCCGCGTTCCGAATCTAAGGTGCTCGCTGTGCAGTATGCCGTTTCTCCGCGGGGGGGCTGTCATATGCACCCCAACTGGGCAAGCACCTATGACTTTGGTCAACTTGATTGCGGCATGAAAGAATTCGGTATGCCCTGGCCGCCCACGGGGATGCAGGATGAATCGCAGCAGAAAGGTGTTGCTTACCGGTATGTGGCGTTACAGGGTGAAATCAGCGAAATCCTGGGGGCATGTATCTTCTACTCGTGGGGTACGGAAGGCAGCTGCATCACGCCGCAGCTTTACGCCGAGATTGTCAGTGCCCTCACCGGGTGGGACGTAACAGCAGCAGAACTGATGACGGCAGCAGAGCGTTCCTGGACTCTCAAGCGGTGTTTTAACGCCCGTGAAGGTTTCACCCGCAAGGATGATAAGTTGCCCGGGCGGTTTGCTCAGGCCATTCCGGATGGTCCTTCCGCAGGGGCCAGGGTGGAAAATCTGGATGCCATGCTGGATGCGTATTATGAGGCCATGGGTTGGGACAGGCAGACCGGCCTTCCTGCTCCTGAAAAACTGAGGGAGCTGGGCCTGGAATTTGCGGTCAACTAACATAGAAAGGGTAGCTTCATTACCGTAACCGTGTATAAATTCGCCCCTGAACTCCCGTAAAAGTAAAAGTTCGGTAAAACCGCCGTTAACTGCAAAGGAACGGCGTTGTCCTGAGCGAACGATTTTGCGGAGCGCCGGTAACAGCACCCGGGCAACCCGGCACTCACCGGCAAAAGAGTGAGCGGGACCCAGCACTCACTGGAATACTAGTTCTTCCCAAAACCTGATTTGTCAATTAAACCTGAAACACCGGGAGCAGAGTCATATTGTGGTGAGTGCTGGGCCGTTCCTCAATCGAGTTGACTGAACACTTACCCGTAAAAAAAGGAGTTTGGATGGAAATGCAGGTGACGGTAAAGTTATTGGGTATTCTTTCTTTTTCTTACCCTGCCTTCAGCAAGTTTCATCCTGTTCAACTAAAAGAAGGCGAGACAATTAGAGAGTTGCGGGAACGTTTGGGGCTGCCTTTGAATGAGGTTCGCTTTGTTTCCGTTAATGGAAAAATGGTGGGAGAAGAGCACAGGCTGGTTGAGGGAGATGAGGTTGTTTTCCTACCGGCGGCCGGCGGAGGGTAAGAACTGTGGGAAAATATCATGATACTTTGGGATGTATTTCCTGCCACTGCTGGCGCTTCTTGAGCGGCTATTTTTCCGGGTGAGGCATTTTATCTTAACCTTAATTTAGCTTTATCAGGAGATGGTTGTTCTTGGAACTCGACCTGCTGCAAAAAACCGAGCTCTGGATTACCGGTATTGAACTTCACGGGGCAAATCTTGGCGAAATAGCCGCCGTTACCGCCCGTGTATTGGGATTACCTGCCGAAGCCGTGATGGTGGTAGATGTGCGGGACCGGGTGGTGGTGCTGGATATCCTGCGGCGCACAGTGATGGCTGAACAAATTGTGGGGCGGGAAAAAGAACTGCTTTCAGCCCTGAATCGCGTACCGGGGGTGCGGGCCACATCCAGTACGGCTGTTCACGCCCAGGGCATATTGGGCCTGATTGCCGCCGAGCCGGAACGGCGGGAGGAATTACTGGAGCGTTCCACCCGCCTGGCGCAGCAGGTGAGGGCCGGTATGGCCCGGCGGGGGGTGGTTTTTGCCTCCGGCCGGGAAGTGCAGGAAGGCCTGATTGAGGATACAAATTCGCCTTATTTGATCGGCCTGTTTGAGCAGCACGGTTACCGGATGCGTTTTGGAGGCATTCTGCCGGACGACCTGCATCTGATTACCGGCCGCCTCCGGTCGGCGGTGGCAGACGGTTACGGCCTGGTTATCACCACCGGGGGGGTTGGTGCGGAGGACAAAGACTGGATGGTGGAGAGCATTTCCCGGCTCGACCCCTCGGCAGCAACCCCCTGGATCCTGCATTTCCACGCCGGACGGGGACGCCATTTGAAAGACGGTGTGCGCATTGCGGTAGGTCAGGTGGAATTGACCACTCTGGTAGCTTTACCCGGTCCCCACGACGAGGTGCGGCTGGCGGCTCCCGTCCTGCTGGAAGCGCTGGAAGCAGGTTGGGGCAAAGAGGTTCTCGCCGGCGCGCTGGCCCGGGTGTTGCGGGAAAAGTGGCGCCGGGCGATGGTTCACGAGCACCAGCGGCTATAGTTTCACCTGCTCCGGCGCACCGCTGAAAAATTTTTTCAGGGCCGGGTACACGTCTTTTTTGTCCTTAATGGTAATGGCAACAAATTTGGGATCGTTAATCTTCTTGTAAGCCGAACGCAGGGTGCTGGTATAATAATACGACCCTTCGATTTCCCCGTAACCCACCAGGTTGCACACCTTCAAGAGCTCATTGACCAGCCGGACGCAGTTTTCGTTGTCCGAGGCCAGGTTGTCGCCGTCGGAAAAGTGAAAGGCATAGATGTTGTAGTCCTGGGGCGGGAAACGGTTTTCAATGATCTCCAGGGCCAGTTTGTAGACCGATGAGCAGCGGGTGCCGCCGCTGGCTCCCTTCGTGAAAAACTCCTCTTCCGTGGATTCCCTGGCCTCCACGTGGTGGGCCAGGAAAACAATCTGCACATTCTGGTATTTGGTGCGCAAAAACCGCACCATCCAGAAAAAGAAACTGCGGGCGATGTATTTCTCAAAGGGCCCCATACTGCCTGAAGTATCCAGCATGGCCATGACCACGGCGCTGGACTCATATTTGTAGCTTACATCCCAGGTTTTATAGCGCAGGTCGTCTCTGGTGATGGTGGAGAGTCCCTTTTTACCTTTAAGGGCATTGCGTTTAATGGCCTCGTAGATGGTCCGCTTGCGGTCGATGTTGCTGGAAATGCCCATTTTGCGCACATCTTTAAATTCCACCGATTCGGAAGCCAGTTCGGGTTTTTTCTTCTGCTCCAGGTTGGGCAGGCCCAGATCCTCAAAGATCAGTTCGGCCAGTTCATCAATGGTGATGTCCGCTTCATAATAATCCACGCCCGGCTCCTCACCGGCCCCGCCCTTGCCCTTTCCTCCCCCCTGCCGGGGATCGCTGCCCAGTACGTCTCCTGCCTTGCTCTTGCCGTCGCCCTGGCCGGCATGCTTCATTTTCCCCCGGTCATAGCGGAAATGGTATTCTTCTATCGAACGGATGGGAACTTTAATTACTTTATTCCCATCGGACATGATAATGCTTTCCTCACTGACCACATCCGCCAGGTTTTTCTTGATGGCCTCCCGGACCTTCTCCTGGTGCCTCTGCCGGTCGATCTCCCCTTTGCGGTGCAGCGACCAGTCTTCCCGCGAGATTACGTATTTACCGGACATTAACCCTCCCCCCTAGCGGTTCAACAGGCTTCCCACATACTTCAGCAGTTCGTTGGCGCAGACGGCGCAGTACCCGTACTCGGAAATGAGCTTGTTGCTTACTTCATTGATCCGCTTAAGTTGCTCGGCATCGGGAGTCTTGGTGGAGGTGGTGATTTTAACCACGTCCTTCAAATCGGCAAACAGTTTCTTCTCCACCGCTTCCCGCAGCCGCTCGTGGCAGGTGTAGTCGAACTTCTTACCCTTGCGGGCGTAGCTGGACAGGCGGATGAGAATTTCCTCCCGGAAGCTCTTCTTGGCGTTTTCCGATACCCCGATCTGCTCCTCAATGGAACGCATTAATTTTTCATCGGGTTCCAGTTCTTCATCGGTAATGGGATCTTTTAATCTGGTCCCGTTGCAGTAGGCCTCCACATTGTCCAGGTAGTTGTCGAAGAGTATCCGGGCCGACTCTTCGAAGGAATAGACAAAGGCCTTCTGCACTTCCTTTTTGGCCATTTCATCATACTCCTTGCGGGCAATGGAGATGAAGTTCAGAAGGCGGTCCTTTTCCTCCCTGGTGATGGAGGGGTGCTGGTCCAGCCCGTCCTTTAAGGCCCGCAGCACATCCAGGGCGTTAATGCACCTGGTGGAGGTGCGGATGAGGGCGGAAGACAAACGGTTAATCACATAGCGGGGGTCCACGCCGCTCATGCCCTCCTCCGGGGCCTCATTTTGCAGTTCGGTAACGTCCTTCTGCTTGAACCCTTCCACATCCTCGCCGTCGTAGAGCTTCATCTTTTTCACAATGTCCATGCCCTGTTTCTTGCTTTCCTTCAGCCTGGAGAGAACCGAGAAGATGGCCGCCACCCGCAGGGCGTGGGGGGCAATATGAATGTCTTTCAGGTCGCTCTGGCGGATGAGCTTTTCGTAAATCTTAATCTCATCGGTCACCCGCAGGTTGTAGGGGATCTTCATGACAATGATCCGGGAATGCAGGGCTTCGTTTTTCTTGTTGCTGATAAAGGCCTTGTACTCGTTTTCATTGGTGTGGGCCACGATCATCTCGTCGGCAGTTACTTCATTATACTAATTAGTCAAGGTAGCCTCAGGGCTACCTTGACGCGTTTATCCGGTTACTTTTGCGGGGGTTGCCCGGAACCGAAAGTAAACCTGGGGTAGATGGACAGGTCGAATTTGCCCTTT
>DYEX01000138.1 GCA_020725525.1 Desulfovirgula sp. | reverse complement strand
TGACGCCATGACCGGCGGGCGGCCGTACCTAAAGCCCAGGAGCAAAGAAGAGGCAATGGCAGAGCTTAAAAGGTGCGCGGGAAGCCATTTCGACCCGCAGCTGGTTGATGTCTTTGTTTCCCTGTTTTCAGACGCATGAGGGACCGTGCGCAGGGGAATCTCGTTGAAGCCAGACAGAACGGCCGGTGGTGGACTTCGTCGTCGGCCGGGTGCTCTCCCATAACGGCGGCACGGAAGGCGCGAGCGGTTTAGATGACGTAACCACCTACTACCTTTTGCACCGCCACGACTTTGGCTTTGAGGACGTTCCGGCAGGGGCCTGCATCCTCTACGCCGAGGGCCGCCCTGCGCCCATCATCGACCAGGTGCACCGGCTGATGCACCTCTGGAAGACCGGCGACGTGGTGAAGATGGACGAGTACCTCGACGCCCGGGGCTTGTGCCGCCACCGCCTCTTCCAGCAGCTCCTCCAGGCCTTGATCGAGCTCGCCTCACCCGGCAGCGACGAAACGCTCTCTCCTGGAGAGCATCAGCAACCACGTCGCTGCACGGGGCATCGCACCGGAAAAACAACCGGAACTTTTCGCCGTAGTATAGAAGTTAATGGTGAACTTTGAGCCACCTTATTTGTCAGCGAAATTTCGGATCTTGGTGAAAGATGGAAGGAAAAACGGGTATAATGGTATAATTAAGATAGCAAAATGGCTCGCAGAGTAATCTGGCGTTACGGGGCCGAAACTGCATCGAAAACGGAGGATAACCAGGTAATGATTCGACGCATAGAGGCTCTGAATTTCCGCTGTCTGCGTTACGTACGGCAGGAGCTTTATCCTTTCAATGTTCTGGTGGGGCCAAATGCCAGCGGCAAGACCACTTTCCTGGATGTTGTGGCCTTTCTTGGTGATCTGCTGTCTCTCGGTCTAGAAAATGCCATAGAGCAGCGCACTTCGGATATACGCGATCTGATTTGGCAGCGCAGGGGCCGGGCTTTTGAACTTGCCGTTGAACTGGAAATTCCCGAGGATCGGCGGAAGACGGTTAAAGACCGCGGTTACGACCTGTGCCGGTACGAGGTGGCCATAGGCACCGACGTGGACACAGATGAGGTAGCCATTCTGGCAGAGAAAGTCATCCTCCTGAAATCGAAGGCCGAACCTGTTCGGCAAAAAGAACTGTTTCCGGCGCGGGTTAAGCCGCCGCTCTCCATCTTAACTCAAAAACAACGTAGAAACGCCAGAACGGTGGTCAACAAGGTAAAGGGCGGGAACGACAACTTTTATGATGAGACTCTAAAGGGCTGGGATCATTCGTTCAGGCTGGGACCAAGAAAATCGGCTCTGGCGAATCTTCCGGAGGACGAATCCAGGTTTCCGGTGTCCACCTGGCTTAAGAGCGTATTGATGGACGGGGTGCAACGGCTTATCCTGAACAGCCTGTTGATGAGGAAGCCGAGCCCGCCGGGGCAACCAAGGGGTTTTCGCCCCGACGGCTCAAATCTGCCGTGGGTAATTGAGACGCTGGCGAAAAAACATCCGTCCCGCTTCAGGGATTGGATTCTCCATTTGCAGACTGCCCTCCCGGATATTGAAAAGATTCGAACCATCGAGAGGCCGGAAGACCGCCACCGCTACTTGATGGTCTGTTACCGGGGCGGTTTGGAGGTTCCCTCATGGATGGTTTCCGACGGTACGTTGCGCCTGCTGGCGCTAACATTGCTGGCCTACATCCCCGAGCTTTCCGGCATTTACTTGATTGAGGAGCCCGAAAACGGCATTCATCCCCGGGCAATCGAGATTGCTTTCCAGTCCCTGTCCTCGGTTTATGGCGCACAGATTCTTCTGGCCACTCATTCCCCGGTAATACTCGGTATAGCCGACCCTTCCCATGTCCTTTGCTTTGCCAGGGACGAGGAAGGAGCTACCGATATAGTACGGGGTAGTGAACATCCTGCTCTCAGGCACTGGCGCGGTACAGAGGATTGTGGCCCAAGTACGCCCGGAAGCCTGCTGACCCAAAACTTGCGGTTGAACAGGTCTTGCGCCAGGTGAAAAAGCCGCGGTCTTCCGCCATTTACAAGCTGCTTGCGCAACGGGTAAGCTTTGAACGTTGTATCGATCCAGCTTTCTTAAAGTTTATGGCGATAATGCAGAAATGGTTTGGCAGGTGAAAAGAAGTGACGAAACTTCCCTGGACACCGTGGCACCAGGTTGTTGAACTGCGGGACGATATCAGGTCGGGAGAGCTGTCGCTGGCCGTTTTTGCGGCCGACCTCTATGACGTGGTTATGGGCCGGGCCAAACCGGTTTCATTTTGTGGACATCGAAACTTTAAAAGATGATTATCGTGACCGGAACGCCCGGGAACCGGGTGACCAGCATGTGGCATAGTGGGGGCGGGCGGGCGTGCGGTACTATGTAACGAATTGACACGGGCTTTTGGCGGGTATTATAATTTAGAAGGTAGCCAGTTATCCCTATGGGAGAGTCTTTTTTGAACCAGGGTGAGGGGGATTACAGTTTATCCGGGAAAGGGGAGAAAGGTGTGATCAACGGGAATATTCATACTTTAACAGACGCTACTTTCAAAGAGTTTGTGACAACAGCCCGGATTCCCGTACTGGTGGACTTCTGGGCTGAGTGGTGCGGGCCGTGCAAGATGATTGCCCCGGTGGTGGAGGAAATAGCTGCGGAGTATGCGGGTAAGGTGCAGGTGGCCAAGCTTAACGTGGATGAAAACCAGAAAACACCGGCAGAATATAAAGTGATCAGTATCCCCACCCTCATCGTCTTTAAGAACGGACAGGAAATAGAGCGTTCCATTGGTTTCAAAACCAAAAAGGAAATCAAGGCCCTGCTTGACAAGCACTTATAATCTAATTATTCCGTGGCGAAAGAATTGCGTAGGCACGTTCGGTAAAGAACGTGCCTTAATATTTTTCTTCGAAATTTTTTGGCCAAACCGTATTATCTCGTTAAAGAAATGACCATACTATTAGCAAGGTCGGGGATTCAGGGGAGGTGAGAACTGTGACGGGGATCAGTCTGGTGGAGTACTTCCAAAAAGTAAGTGAACGGCTGCCCGGCGAGGCGGAAAGGGTCCTTCTTGCCCTGATGGAACAGGGCAGCATGAACAAGGAGGAACTTTCCCTGACGGCGAAAGTAAAAAGGGCCGTTTTAGACCACGTGGTCATGCAACTCTATGCCCTGGGCCTGGTTGACGTCTCCACAGAAGGGAAGAGCAAGATCTGCAGTGTGACCAAACTGGGCGGAGACTTTTTAACCCTGATCAAGAAGGCCAGCTAAACATGGCCGTTCAACTGACTGGTTGGCGCCGGCTTGGATGCCGGCGTTTTGTTTGCGTACACCCGTAAACATGGCCGACCGCGATGAAAGTCCTTCGTCAAGCCTGGTGAACCGCTGGATGCGGGCCCGCATGTCCTGTGGTGTGAGTGGACGGGGGCTAGCCGCCCCCTCCTGCTCGATCCGGCGGCCTTTTTATATTGCCGCTAGCAATCCCCAGAGCCATTGTACACAGCGTTAACCAGGTTCCGCCGACTGCAAAACCGGCCAGCACATCGCTGGGGTAATGCACGCCCAGGTAGATCCGGCTGGTGCCGATGCAGAGAATGAGTAGGGCGAAAATACCCGTTGTTAAAAGGCGCAGGCGGGCCTGGTGCAGGTGGGTCCAGAGTAAAAAGGCAACGGCTCCGAAAAAGGCCATGCCTACCGTAGAATGGCCGCTGGGGAAACTGTAGCCTGATGCGTGCACCAGTTGGTCCACGCCCGGCCGGGGACGGTGGAAGACCCATTTTAAAAGCTCCTCCATAAACCAGCTTCCGGTGGTGGCAGCAGTAAGGAATAACGGCTCCCACAGAGGCCGCCGCAGGATAAGAAGGGTAATGATTATCCCCAGCGCCATCAGGGACACTGAGCCGGCAGAACCTATAATGGTGAACCCTTTCATGATTGCCGTCACTGGCGGGCTCGTATAGTGCCTGATCGAATTACCAATTGTTGCATCGAAGGCGTATAATTCCTGGTCATGGGAAACCATATCTTCTGCCAGTTTGCAGAAAAACAGGGTTAAGAAGCCAGCCAGCAATAATCCGCGCAGGGGGCGGGTGCCCGTTCCCCCCGGCATTCCCACACGTCCGGCTACCGCCGCCATGGTTTCTGTGCGGTGGACATACTTTCGCCGCATGGGTAAATCACCCTTTCTTTACTGTATCTTAGGCTAAATTGACTTTACAGGCAAGGGCCGGGGAGAGAACAGTGACAGTTTTTTTATGACGGTTGTTTCGCGAAGAAGCGGCACCCCTTGTAAATGCGGGGTGCCGCTCATAGTTAGGGGAAAATAAGGTTCTGACTTTACTGTTCTAATTGAATATTATCATTGTCAGGTCCGTCGTCTTGCTCGCTGTCAGGTCCATCGTTTTGGTTTTGCTCGCTGTCCTGGGCCAGGACTTTGCCGTTGCCCGCGTCCACCTTTACATCAACAAGCCCTTTTGCCGTTTGTACTTCCACGCTGTATACCACATTGCCGTTTTCATTGTCCAGGGATACCTTGATTACTTTGCCGGGTACCGCCTGTAAAGCGCTGGCCCTGGCCTGTGCAGGGGTGATTTTCGCCAGCGACTGCAGGGAACTGCTTTCCGCCGCTTCGTTGTCCTGGCCCTTTTCTTCGCCGGCGTTCTGTGGATTTGCCGTGCGGAGGGAGGTGGTATAGGACGGATTTTGCAAATCCCGTTGCTGCTGTTGCCGGGTGTCTATTTGAGTTACGGCGGCCGCCGGTGCGGGGGCTTGAACCGCCGTAGTTGCCGCATGCGCCGTCCGGGCCTGATAGGTGCCCAGGCCGGCAGCTGCTCCCAGGAGCAGGATACCGGAAGCCAGGTAAGCCATTAATTTCTTATTCATCTGGAATTCCCCCTGAAAATAATTAATAGTTATGGTCCTTTCTGTTATTGTCTTGCTTCCTGTTCCCCTTGTTGAAATCCTTTTTATCCTACTGGTGCGCCGGCCATGACCTATTCCCTCCTTTCTTTTTATTGCCAGAATCATTTTCCGGTCTGTAAACAATTTAACCCCTTTACATTGGAAATCCATTAAACTTATCTTAAAAATGGATTAGAATTGGTTCTAAGGATTCTCTAATCTTTTACTGGTAGAATAATCGGGGTGATTATGCCATGGAAGAGAAGGTTAAGCCGCGCATCCTGGTGGTGGAAGATGAGGCCAGTCTGGCCCGTTTTCTTCAACTGGAACTGAACCACGAAGGTTACCAGGTGGAAACGGCCCAAAACGGCTATGAGGCTCTAGGCAGGATCGGTGAGGCAGGATGGGACCTGGTCCTTCTGGACCTGATGTTGCCGGGATTGGACGGTTTTGAGGTTTGCCGCCGGATTCGGGAACAGGCGGACGTACCCATCATCATGCTTACGGCCCGGGATGCCACGCTGGACAAAGTGAAGGGTCTGGATACAGGAGCAGATGATTACATTACCAAGCCCTTCGCGGTGGAGGAACTGCTAGCCAGGATCCGGGCAAGGTTGCGCCGTGCGGGTACAGCACGGCAGGAGGGGGACAAACTGGTCATAGGCGACCTGGTCATCCGTCGGGGTACGCGACAGGTAACCAGAAGCGGCCAGATCATTCCCCTGACCAGGCGGGAGTTTGACCTGCTGGCCTACCTGGCCGAGAATGCCGGACTCGTTTTGAGCCGGGAGACCATTTTAAACCGGGTCTGGGGGTTTGATTATTGCGGCAATACCAATGTTGTGGACGTTTACATACGTTATCTGCGGGCTAAAATAGATGAACCCTTTCCCACACGGTTGTTGCACACCGTGCGCGGGGTGGGTTACACGCTGCGGGAGGAAAAATAAAGTGCGTTCCATTACCTGGCGGCTCACTTTCTGGTACGCCGGAATTTTAATGGCTATCTTAATTATCTGCGGCATGGCTGTGTTCTGGGTGATGCGTTACCTGCTCTTCACAGAAGCGATTCGGGAAGTGCAGGCGACCGTGGTAAGAATCCAGAATATGACCAATCCCGAACAGGAAAACGGCAATTATAATGAAAACGGCAATTATAATCATGTGGACCTGGATGATCCGGAATTAACGGCTTCAGCCGATAACGGTATACTCTGGGTGCAAATCACTACTCCGGACGGGCGGGTATTGAACAGTTCAAGGGCTTTGAGGGATGTTGTTCTGGCTCCGGGTTATGCCGGTCCACCCGTCCTGACCGAGTTGAACGGACAAGAAGTAATCCTGGCCGGAGCACATCTAACGGGTGGTGCACTGGTTCAGGTGGCCCGTCCGCTGGGTAGGGAGAAAATATTTCTGGAGATACTGGCCGGGGTTCTCGGATTGCTGGCCCTGGGGGGGCTGGGGCTGGCCGTGGCCGGGGGGTGGGTAATTACGCGGGCAGCTTTAAGACCGGTGCATGGTCTGATCAGAACAGCCAGGCAGATCAGCACAACTGACCTCAGCCGCCGAATCAAGTTGTGCGGTCCAAGGGATGAGCTGTATACCCTGGCGGAAACCTTTAATCAAATGCTGGACAGGCTGGAGCAGGGGTTTCGCAGTCAGCAGGAGTTTGTGGCTGCGGCCTCCCATGATCTGCGTACGCCCCTGACGGTGGTTAAGAGTTATACTGATTTGCTGAACCGGTGGGGAAAGGATGACCCGGCGGTGGTGGAGGAATCCGTCCAGGCCATGGCTAAAGCGGTAGGGGTTATGGAGAGGCTGGTCAATGACCTGTTGCTTCTGGCCCGCATGCAGGCCGGGCCATCTCTTGATCCTGCACCGGTAGCCCTGGACGAACTGGCCGAAGAAACGGTACAGGAGGCCAGGACGTTGTCTCACGATGTAACGGTGAAGCTGGGTCCCGTGGAGCGGGCGGTGGTGGCTGCCGACGAAGATTACCTTCGCCGCGCCCTGTGGGCACTGGTGGACAATGCCATCAAGTATAACCGGCCCGGTGGCGAAGTAATGCTAACTGTGACCATCAATAGGGCTCAAAATGAAGCCGCAATCTCCGTTACTGATACCGGGCCGGGTATCGACGAGAGAGATTTACCCAGAATATTCGACCGTTTTTACCGGGCAGACCCGTCGCGCGGCCAGGTCAGGGGCTTCGGACTGGGTCTTCCCCTGGCCAAAGAGATCGTGGAAGCTCACGGGGGGCGCATTTTGGTGGAAAGCCGGCCCGGCCAGGGGAGCTGTTTTACTATAGTAATGCCCCTGTTGTTTCAGGAAGCAGTTATCTCTGCTAACATATAATTCTAGTCTACCCACTCGAAATAGCGAGGAGCCATAAAAAATGTCTTCCGGCAAATTAATTTTGCCAGGGGCGGAGGTAATAGATAATTCAATATTTGACGCGAGGGCATTACCTATTTTAAAAAATATTGGCAATTATATTGATATTAGAAGGAATTAGAAATTTTTTAGCAAATAAGAATAAAAAATTTTTTAGGGGGGTTAGGTTTGTTGAGGAGAAAAGTAGTATGTCTTACCCTGGTGGCATTGTTTATCCTTGCGATAGTAGCAATGCCGGGTTGTGCCACCCAACAAAAGGCGGCTGAGACCTCTGCGTCAAAGGCAGCAAGCAACGATTCGCAGCAGGCCTCGGTCTATAAGAGGCCCGAGGTGGTGACATCAGCTTCTGAAGCCAAGCAACTGCTCATCGAAGGAAACAAAAGATTTGTATCGGGCAAGTTAGCTAACAAAGATCTGGGAAGCACAAAACGCGAAGAACTGGCCGCCAAAGGTCAGAAACCCTTCGCCGTGGTAGTCACCTGTTCGGACTCCCGTGTCTCGCCGGAGTTAATATTCGATCAGGGTCTGGGTGACCTGTTTGTTATTCGTGTCGCAGGCAACGTACTCGACCCGGTTGCAGTCGGCAGCGTTGAGTATGCCGTTGAGCACCTCGGCACTCCCCTGGTTGTCGTAATGGGCCACGAGAAATGCGGAGCCGTCAAGGCAACCGCTGACGGCGGGGAAGCCCCCGGAAGCCTGGACTCAATCGTTGCTAAAATTAAACCGTCAGTTGAAAAAGTAAAAGCCGCAGGGGCCACCGGCAACGACCTTTATGAAAAGGCCACTGATGAAAATATCAAGGCGGCAATAGCCGACCTGGAAAAGAGCCCCATCGTAAAGCATCTGAAAGAAAGCGGCAAACTTATTGTTGTAGGCGCCAAGTACCACCTTGGTTCCGGTGAAGTCGTATTTTTCGATGCCAGGTAACATAAATGATCCCGACATATCGTAGGACCGGCCATTACGACCGGTCCTTTTATTCATACCCACCAGAATGTGGTAACCGAAATACCGTGTCATAATTTTTTGTCGCTCGAAAAGTCTTAAGTAAATGTTCCTTACTGGAGCTTGAATTCTGCGGTATGGCCGGCGGTTTTTTTTTTTTTTTTTTTT
>DYEX01000016.1 GCA_020725525.1 Desulfovirgula sp. | reverse complement strand
GCACCCCTTCAACCGGCTGGCAGGCCGCAAACCGGCCTGGTGCCTGGGCTTGCGGGGATCCGCTAATCCCCCCGGGTTTTCGGGGTGATCCGGGGTTAGCGGTTTGCCCTGAGGAGCACACGTGATCCCATCTTTCCCAACTGCTACGAATTTCCATCGTTGAGGAACATCAGGCCGTAACCGAGGGCCGTTCTGGCCCCCAGTCCGTAAATGGAAAGGGTTCTTCCCAGCCACACAACCGCCTTTTCCAGCGGTTCATTCCCCATCTCTTTCCTGATCTCCACGTCCATACCCAGATAAAGGACCAGGCGTGTCTTCTCCACCGCGCCAAAGAAAACCGGTACCGGATTGTAGTAATCTCCCGGCGGCATATTCCCTGCCCCCTGATAGTAGGGGACGTAGTGGGGATTCACCAGGTCCATGACCACCGTGGGTGGGTCCAGCGGATAGGCGTCGAAAAATCGCACCTTCCCCTGCTGTCCCCTGTGGCCAAACACCAGGCAAAAGAAAGTATCATCCCAGGCTCTATCTTCCCGGCCGCCAAACATATCCCGGATTACCGCATTGCGCACCGCCCCCTTTATGGCACTTGCCGGGACGTACGGGAAACCATAAAGCGGGTGGAGGGTGAGGGAAACTTCATGCACCGATTCCGCCCCCAAACCCACCACCAGCCGGCCGCCGGGTTCGGCGACCAGCCTCCTGAACTCCAGGCCGGATGCCCTCAGCGCTTCCCGCCTGCGCTCGTCCAGAAGGCGGAAGAAATCCCCCGGTGCCAGGGGCGGAGCCCACTTCACCTTGCCACCGGGCAGGGAAAAGCTGAAGGCTTTTTCTTTTTCATTATAGCCTGCGGCCTTACACAAATAAAGGCCGAAATTGTCCATTTCCTGATTTTTGAGGCACTCCCTGGTGTCGGAGGGCAGAAAGACTTTCCCGGACAGGAACAGCCCGGGTCCCTTACAGGCTGCGGATACCCGCTCCCGGGGGACGGGAGCGGAAACTCCGGAACCCCGCTTTTCGGCGGTGGCTTGTGCTCCTCCCTTGCGCGGCAGCTCCTGCCCCCGCACACAAACTCTCTTTATCTGGCCCTTCTCCCGCTCCACCTCGCACTCGAGGCCGTCGTGGCCCTCGTCTACCTGGTAAAACGGCGGCAGGGGCATGGTCTTGCCGGAACCGAACTCCAGGACTCCCACACGAGTTCCCTTTTTGGTCTTTTGCACCTTGAGCCTGGCCTTTTCAGTCATTTGACTCACCCTCGATCAATGCTTCGGCAAAGCGGCTGAGCCAGCGAACAAGGGCGAGAACTTCATTGGTGACCACGCGGTAGGTGGCGGAGTCAAGCGAGATCACCTGTTCTTCCAGCGGCCGGGAGTCTTCCATCAAACCCTGATGCCGGAGCCACCGGCCAATCTGCTCGTAGATAACCTTGTACGCATACCCATTCTCGGCGGGATGCTCCTTCTTCTTGGCGGCAATGAAGGCCAGCGTGGCACCGAGCCCGTTGGTCTTGATTAGGGCGGGTATCTTGCGCACGTAGCCCCGGTACTCCTTTTTCCGCTCCAGGCCGCTACCTTCTCTGGCGCAGTCGAAGGCAAACCGCGCCCGCCCGTTTTCAATGCCGGTCACGCTCATCTCAATCCCCCCAGACCTTTATCCGGACCAGACCCTTGCCCAGCGTGGCATTGCCGCCTACCTGCAGCACCTTTGGCATGCCGGTCCGCCAGAATTTCAGCACCGCCTCGTCTTGTTTTTCCTTCCCAAAGACCGCCTCACAAATCTCCCTGTCTTCCTCCCGGCCGAAAACAGGCGACGCCAGGACAAGACCGTAAAGCAGGCTTTCCTGGGGCAGGTACTCTTCGGTAAAAAGGGCTCCGCTTTGCACCGTTCCGGTATCCGGGTCGATCTTGATTCTGGTAGTCACCTCGGTAGCCAGGGTGGTAAGGTCCCGAAAATCGTCGTCGGGCAGGACTACCAGACCCTTTTTCATCCTGTCCCGCCACCAGGATAGGCTCGCCTCCTGCGGCATGGTCATTTCCGCCAGCCACTGCGCCAGTTTTCCGGCTTCATCATCTTCTCGCACCGTGAAAGCGTATTCTTCCAGCACCACGGTGCCCGCGCGGACCAGCAGGTCGCTCTCCGGCGGCACGGTTCCGGCACCCGTTACAGGCGGTAGGGGCGACACTCGCGCCATTTCGAGTTCCCTGCACAGCCGGTTGAGGACCGCGGGGCAGGTAATCCAGGCGAAGATGCCGCGCGCGGAGCGTACGGGAAAGAGAAGGAGGCGTGCGTCGGTAAAGCCGAGGGCGCCGACGTGCAAATCCCCGCTCTCCGGGCCGAAAACGAGGCTTATGGCCTTCCGGTACCGCTCCCGATCACCTTTCAGGCTGGGGAATCTTTTCTCCAACTCCCCTTGCCGATCGTCGTGGTCTTCAAACCGCTCAAACGCCTCACGGATGGAGCCTTTGAGGCCCGAGGCTTCGATCTTGGGAAAGCCGGTGTGCCGTTCCCTCTGAATGGGAAGGTCAACCACCCCCAGATCCGTCCCGCTCCCTGCGTGCAGGGGGGTTTCCACCATCAAGAAAAAAGGGCAAGCCCGGGTGAACACTCAGTATCCCCTCCCGAAAAAATACGTTTTTATCCTTCGTGATGCCGCAAAAGCCGGTATGGGCGACTCTTAAAACTCAAGAAGTTCTGGACAGGGCCACGGCGACGAATTCGCTTTCTTTCCAGTACCTGCTTTCCCTCCGAAACTCGCTCAGGTATTCCTGGTGGTTGAAGTTGCCGCGCTTATAATCGAAGAGCCTGATGATTATCCCGCCCGGCTCTATCTCCGGCAGGTAGGCCAGGCGTACGTGCCTTTTGCGCGTGGATTTGAAGACGAACTCTCCTCCCTCGAGCCCCGGACCGTGGCGCAGGTCGTTTCCCTCGCCCAGCCCGGTTATGTACTTGCGGAGTTCCTCAGTATTCTTTAATCCATTTTCCCGCACAAGGGACTCCAGCCTCTGATGCAGTTCCTGCAATGCCTCATCGACTTCCTTTCTATTTCCCGCGCTTTCCCTCTCGTAACGGGAGCCCTTGCGCACCTTCACTATAAAATGAGTCCGGTACCTCTCCCAGAAGATACGGCCTACAGCGTTGAGCTCCGCCATGTTCTCTTCCTCCCAGATACAGGAAAGGAAGGCTTCGTCCAGAGGACGGCAACGGCGGAACTCCTCCCACCTGTAGGTTCCCTCAGCCAGTTCTGCCAGCAGGTTGCCGTACCTCAGGAAAAGTTCCCAGTTGATGTCCAGCGGGGCCTGCGGTATGCGGATCAATTCCTGGGTATCCTCAAATATGTAGTAGAGGGACAGCCTGTGAACCTGACCCATAATGGTCAGGTAGGGTATAAGCGCCTTGTAACCGCCGGTGATGTTGACGGCTACATCCATCCCGGCAGCTTTCTCCCGCAGTTCCTCCATTCTCTTCACAAGGTTGACCAGGCCTTCTTTCTGGAATTCCCGAGCGTCGGCTACCTGAAGGCCCTTTATGACGTCATAGCTGGGGTCAAAAGAAACATCCACACCTAATTCTAAAAGCACTTCTTCCAGCACTTCGGCCGCCAGACGTGAAAGAATGGTGTCGGTGGCCAGGAGCCGGGCCTGCACCGGCCGGCCGCAGTGCTCCTGAATCTTAAGGAGGCTTTTTACTTCGGCACTGACATCTTCTCGCAACGGTCTGAGCCAGTTAACCAGGATTTTTTTCACTGCCTCGACCCGCCTGGTGTTCCCCTCCCATGCTCTGGCGGGCTGGTCTTTTAACTGCGGTATGTGCGGGTCAAACTCTCGCCGCTCTTTCCGGCAGTTCTCGATCAGAGAAGTCCCCACAGGAGTTATTACCAGCACGCGACCAAAACCCTCCCCGTAGTACGGCAACAGGTTTAATTCACCGGTTCAGTTAATCCGCTTAAGGCACGGCGTGGTAGTAAAAAGAGCGGTTTTTTAAACATTTACTTCATCAGGAACCCCGACGAAGGCAATCCCGAAGCCCTCCTCCGCCCGGTACTCGGACACGCTCCGGGCATGAAAGAGCCGCACCACCTCTGCCATCCGCCCCCTGACTATCTCGAAGTAATAGACGCTTCCGGCGGGGACTGCCCGTCGCATTACCTTCGGCGCCGGAGGCCGCATGCTGAACCCGCCGAGCGGTAGCGGCCGCCCTACTGCCGCCGCCAGAAGGCGGAGCTCAAGATTTTTGTACCGGCCGCGAATATCACCGTCTTCGCAGTGCAGCCACCCCGGCAGCCAGCCGTTCTCAAAAAACGCAGGCGTGACCAGGTAGAGCTTGAAGAAGCGGGTTTCAGGTACCTGATCCTCCCGGACCCGCAGAACCTCCAGCTCCTCCCCGGAGTCAAGGGTATAGGTGGCCACCCGCCCCTCGCCCCCCAGCCTGAGAAAGCCGGAGGGAGGGATTTCAATCCCCTCGTAACAGACGGCCAGGGCCAGGTTCTTCAGCCTGTTCATAGTGATACGGTAAAGCTTGTGCTCTTCTGCACCCAGGGTCGAGCGATCCCGCCCAATGCCCACTTTGGGCTCACCCACAAGGTAATCGGAAAGTGGCTGGGCAGTCAGCACTGTTTCCCCTCTGAGGTAGGCTGCCAGGGTAAAGTGGTCGATGAGGTTTTTCTCCGGAGAGAAGGTCTTCTCTCCCCACACAGGGGCTTCCAGTACCAGCGGCAGGGGGTGGTTCGAGACCATACCTTCTGCCCGGGCAGGCCTGCGCACCAGGCATTGTGACTCCTCCAGCCCGACGCACTCCAGCGGGAGGGGGAAAGCGGGAATCCTCGTTTCCCCCACCAGCCAGTAGAAGAGATTCACCCGGAGTTCCCGTGTCGGGTCTTTTTCACTGTTGGCCAGGGCGAGTTCTTCCGGGTGGTGAGAGAAGTAGAGGGCGCGCAGCGCTCCATAAAAGACGCCGGGCGGCGGGGGAAAAATGCTGCCGCCCCAGTCGTTCTCCCCCATGGTAAATGGGCGGCCGTCCCTGAAAAACAGCGGGTCAAGCGCTTCAATCACCAGGCGCAAGGTTCGAGTTCACCTCCCGCGCCAGAAAGGCGGCTATTTCCAGGTAGGAAAGGAAGTTCTCCAGTGCTCCCTGAGCGTAGAGAGTGAGGAGTTCACCGGCCAGTTCGGAGATGGCTGTTTCCTCTTCTTTCACCTTACCCTGCCAGGCGCGCCGGAGCAGCCGGTTAAGCCCGGCCCGGAGGATCTCCTCTTCAGAAGCCGGTGCCACAGACCCGGATTCCGGCGGCTTCAGGTATCTAAACTCGCCGCTCAGGTGCCGGATGAACCTGTCCGATACCTTCTCTTCAACCAGTAACCTCACCAGCCTTGCCAGCAGCACGAGCGGGCGGAGTTGCCCGCAGGTCCAGCGGTAGACAGCCTGGTGGATCTCTCCCGAACGCTTGAGCACCACCAGGGCGAAGGCGTCCCGGCCCCCCCGCTCTTTGGCCTCTCTCTCCGCGTGCCGCGCCCGGCTTAGAACCTCAGACAGCGGTTCTTTATAATGAGCAATGCATATGCCACAGGAAGTGGAAGAGTGCTGCCCGCTTTTTACCGGGCCCAGTTCCTCGTAGGCCGGAAATTGCCGGCGCAACTCCTCCAGGACGGAAAGAAGGTGATTGAGGTTGAGGAAGGCCAGCACGTCGTCGCCCCCGCAGTAGACTAACCTGCCTCTGGGAGGTACAAGGTATTTGTGGACCCAATCGGCGTACCTGCCCAGCGTCTGCGTGAGGGCCTTCTGGAAGGCGCGCAGTTCTTCAGGATTCTCAAGAAAGTTGCCCCGTACCCACTTCCCCATGTTGTCCGCGTCCATGCACAGCACGGCATAGTACCTGGTGAACCGGAGGCCCTTTTTCTCCGCCTCTTCCTCCAGTTCCGCGCGCGTCTCCCGCGCCTTCCCGAGCACGTCCAGGGGAATGCCCTCCCGCTCGAAGGTCCGGGGGGTAAGGTTTTCCTCGTAGTAGAAGTGATCATCGAAGCGGTCGCCGAAGAGCTCGCGGTAGTTCTCAACCATTTCCCGGGGAAGGCCATCCAGGGTTGCCATAAGGGCTACGGCCGCCGTGGAGGCCGCCGTGGAGCGAAAGGCGGTGGCCGTGCCGGGCAGCACCAGGTCGAGGCAACGCTTTAACATGCCCAGGGCACCCAGACACTCCCCTTCCGCAAGATAGCGGCGGGATAACACTTTCTCGGCCACCTCCTGCGCCTCGGGGCACAGGTATGCCCGCCGCTGTCGAAAAAAAAGGGCGTTATGTTCTCCGCTGAGGCTACACTTCCTGCCCTTCTCGTTAAGTGGACCAAAGGCGCGGCAGGTCTTGATAGCCTCCAGGTGGGCCTCTGCACGGAGGTAGGCCTTCAAGTAGTCCCCGTCCTCCATCCCGGCCACGACCCAGCAGATCTCAAAGAAGGTCTCCAGCTGGCGGAAAAAGGCCTGTTTCAGCACTGGATCCGGAGGAGAAGCACCGCAGGCCCTGTTCAGGACCAGCCCGCCCAGACGCCGGACTTCACCCCGCACCGCCTCTTCCACAACGGAACCGATCACTGCCGGCTGGAGCCCTTCCGGCAGCACCGCCACGAAACGGTTGGGCAGCGAGGGGTTTTTCAGGTAGGGGAAAATGATATCGGCCCCGTAACCTGTTGCCGCATCGGCGGCCACACGGCAGAGATGGGACAGGAGGCGACTGCCGGCAGAAAGGTCCCGGGCCTTGCGTGCCTGGACGAGAAAGGATTGCACCGGCCCCACAGTGAAGATTAGAACCGCTCCCAAAAGACCACCTCCAGCTTTCTGGCGAACTTTTCGTTCATATCCCGGCAGACCGCCAGGAAGTTCCTGTCGTGCCCCTCCCTTTCGGCGTCCATGGCCGGGAATTTTTCCTGGTCGATCCCCAGCCTCGGATGGTAGACGGGCGGCAGGTACTGCGAGGGGAGGTAAAGAATGTAGCCGGCGTAGCCGCCTTCTTCTTCGTGCACGCGCAGGAAGTAGGGCTTGGCGTGCCGGTCCAGCAAAGACTCCTGTTTTTCGCTGGTCACGATGGGGGCCCCCAGGTACTGCCGCCTGCCGTACTCATGCCGTTTCTCCAGGGAAAGGCGTGCCTCCCGGTAGGTGCGGGCGAGTTCGGCCAGGCAGACGTCCCAGCTCTTATACTTGCTTTTCGTCCGGAAGAGCCCGGCACCCTTGCAAAAGGCACTGAAGGAGGGGAGGCCGTCAAAGGTGCACAAATTTTCCATGATTTCCCGGCCCGGGACCATTGCAGCCACTTCCTGCTTCATTTTTTCCGGCCCTTCCACCCTCACCACCTTGAAGCTGCCGTACCCGTTGCGCGCCTTTGCCCCCAGCGTCCCGAAGAGGCAAAAAGCACGCAGGGCTTTTACGAGCTCCCCCGGTATTTCGCCGTTTTTCCCCTCGTCCCAGAGCCGCACCACCAGGCGGAAGGTGGTATCCGGGGCAATATATTGCCGTACAAGGATGTTTCGTTTTTGCGCCCTGTCCCACTCATAGGTGCCGTAAGCGAGGTAGTCCAGGAGGTTTACGGGAAAGCTCCGGCCATTGGAGCGCCTCACGATTTCTTTATGCATTGGGAGTGGATCCTGCGCAACCTTGACCCCGGCTTCCTCAACCGCCAGTGAGAACCTGCTCCTGCGGCCGTCCTCATCCCCGGCGGCGCCGAAAATTTCCCCTTCCTGCTGCTTCAGCTTATCCAGGGGCATATTCCCGTTCTGGGCACGCCACCAGAACCGCAGCATCCCCTTGATGGAAGACGCCCGCAGTTCAGCCGTCTTGCCGTCGGCACCGGCCAGGAACATGGGAGTTAGCACCCTGATGGTTAAACAAAGCTCCTGCAAGCTATCTCTCCCCCTTTCTTGATGGTTGTCACCCGGAAGGAAGCTGATGATTGCCCCCTTCCGGCTAAAAAGGGCCGTAACTAAGAGAAAATCAGCCTTTCTTCCACCTTCCACAGCGGAAAAACCGGCCGGTACCGCTCGTCGCTGAACAGTTGGCAAACGGTAAATTTCGGCTCCCGGGAAAAGGCCATCCCCAGGGCGAAAACCACTTGCGCCGGGCCGGCCACGCAGACCTCCACCTGCTGGTAACCTTCCGCCAGTTCGCGGCCCCGCCCCGCCAGGTGCTGGACGTAACCGAGCCAGTCGCCCTCCGGCAGGGCCATCCGGTAAACGAGGGCTACGTTGTCCGCCGTTTCCCAGTCGGGGTGTTTACGAAGGCCTAGCGGGTGCCGCTCGGAAATGAAAAAGTGGAGCACAAGTTTTGCCTGGCCCTGCCCATTTTTTTCCTCGACCACTTCCGGTTCCGGCACGGACGAATCCGCCTTCTCAAACAACACCCGGCTCCTGGTCAGGTCAAGCACTTTAAAATAACGGCCGCCCTCCTGGTGGTACAGGACTACCGGCCGGCGCAGGCCGAGCGTCGCCCCCGCCGCAAAGGCCAGGGCAAGAGGCATGTGGACGTGAAGATGGTAGACATAGCCCTGGGGGCAGGCAGACAATAAGCGTTTATCAACGTCCCCCCATCCGGAAAGAAGAACCCACCAGGCATCTTCCCAGTCCTGGAAATTGGCGGAATTACGGATATTAACCGTTAGATTCTTAAGGCAAAGAAAAAGTTCCTCCGGGTCCAGGGAAGCCAGCTCCGGCAGCTCATCCTTAGCCGCCAGCAGGCCTGCACTCGTGACAAACGAATTGAAAAGGGCCCGGGCCGTGTTCCTGTCCGGGGTTTCACTGAGGAGTAACGGTACCGGCACAGGGTCCACAGGCGGTGGCGGGGGAGGTGGCGGGGGACGATCAATTATCTGATCATACCTGCATTTGGAGCAGTCCAGCTCAAGGAGCAGGGAAGGAATACCAATCCTGGTTTCCGGGACTACTTCTTTGAAACATAGCGGCTCTCCGCTTTTTTCCGCCTGCCTGGCATGCATGTTGGCGTCCCGGTAAATCCAGATCAGGTTTTCAGCCTTCTTTTTCAGGGCCCCTGCCCTTGCCTGGAGTTTTTCAAACTCCATTTTCCTGTCAAAGTGAGCCCGGTCGAACCTGTTCCGGGCCATGGCCAGTTTTTCTGCCAGTTGCTGAATCTGGCTCTCCTGCTGGCTGAGCCTTTCCCGGGCTTCATTAAATTTCTTTTCGATTTTTTTAAACTCCTGTGGATTTACGCTGGCCGCTTCTATTTTTTTGCTTTTCTCGGCTAACTGCCAGGCCCCCACTGCGCATACAAATGCCAGAAAAAGATTAATCACCCAGAAAACCAGGAAAAACGACAGCGGGCTGACACTTATTCCCAGGATTTCCGTTCCACTTGCCTCAGCCTCAAAATATTTCAGCCGCAAGTATGAAAGCGCGGACAGGACGAAAAATAAAAAAACACCAGCCACTACAGCCCCGGTCCTTTTTTCGCTGGCCAGAAAATGGCCTATAAGTTCACTGCAGATAAAAATAGCCAGGCCAATGGGAATGGCCATAAAATAGGTCACTAAATTGGATTCTCCAAAGATTTCAAAGACTTTTTTATAGAGAATAAATTCCGCACCAAAAATAAAAGAGAATATTATATAATGGCCAGCATAACGCCAGAAGCGGGACTGTGGCCGGCTGAGGGAATCAAAAAGGGCCTTTATTCTCTCGTATTCCTTAATAGCATCTTGCTGCTTCTGTGAATACTTTTCCATATTCTTTTCGACTTCAAAATAATTATTCTCAGCCTCTGCACACGCCGTGCGCAGGGACTTGTCCCTTTCTTTCCAGTCTTCAGCTATTTTATGTAATTCCTGCTCCGCAACCGAGTAAACTTCTTTTTCAAATTCCGGAGGGTCTGTGGAATCTACGGAAGGGTACGGCTCTTTTTTCACCCGCAGCGGCCACCCCAGCCTCCAGCGCCAGGTGCGCCCGTCCCTGGTACCTCTTTTTCTGGCCACACGCGGCGAATAAATGAATTTTCCGGTCATTTTTTACAGGGCTCCTGCCCGCACACCTCCCTCTTAATCTTCTACAAATTTCAACAGGGTACTGCTGTAATTTTCCCTGGCAAGCCTTGCACCACAGGCTTTAAAATACTCCAGCCAGAATCTCTGCACCTCAAAAAACCGGTTGCTTTGTTCCTTAGTGGCCGCCACTACGTAAACATCCACTCCATTAAGATCGGGAAGCCTCCCCTTTGTTTTTTCCGCGTTGATAATTTCGTTAATCCGCCGGGGGGTAAAGTTCTCCCGGTAAAAATTATAGCGCTCTGAGTCCTCCAGCATGTCTGATAGGATGATTAAAATTTTTCTGTCCCGCTGGTAGTTCTGGAAGGCGTTTTGCGCTACGGCCAGGGAGCTCATAATATCCGTGTTTGTGACCTTTTCACGTCTTTCCTCGCCTGGCAGGAGAATTCCTTTTAATTTTTCGGTAAGCTGGGGTTTCTTTGCCTTCAATTCTTCCTCTGCTTTCATCGTTATTTTTTTAACTAAAAGGGGATTATCGGTGGGTCTACCGGCAGCGTCTTTTGGTTTTACCTTAAAGTCTTCCTTAACGGGTACCTCCGGTTCACTTACCGAGGAAGCGGTTATTTTTGCGACCATAAAGAAGTCTCCCACCTTTATTTTGCTGATCACCTCTTTTAAGCTTTCCAGGTAAAGATTACGCAGGTCACGGGTGCTTTCCGACAGATCGACCAGAACCACTACTGATTTTGTTTTTTCCTGTGGTTGTTTTCCACAGCCTGCAAGGCAATCCATAACCAGCGCTAAAAACAGGAAAATTGCTACCAGTTTAATAACCCTCAACTTCAAAACCTCCGTTGTATTTACCAATTTTATCGAAGACGGCTTGTAATCCTCTTCATATTTCAAAAAATCCCGAAAAATTCCCCTAAAAAGAAATGGAAAATTTTCTGCATACTGGTGGGAAAATACTTTTTTCTCACCTGCCTTTTTCTCAACTGCCGGAGCAAATGACAGGCTTCAGGCGCTTCAACCATGAAAGGTTTTCTACACCACCTGACTTTTTCCTCCTGCCCCTGGAACAAATTTCTGACCTGTTTGAGAAAAAGCGGAACTGCTGGGCAAGCTGCCTCTACAAGGCAAGCTCACCGGGATCATCGTTTCTTACCTGTTTGACTGGTTTGTGCCCGGACAGTTGGATTAAAATCACCCTCGTTAAAATCAAACCGCAGCCCAGGACCTGCCAGGGGCTCAATATCTCGCCGAGCAACAAATAGGCCAGTATACCAGCTATCACCGGCTCCAGGGTGCTGGTCAGGTTTGCTTTGACCGGGCTCAGATAATTTAGCCCTTTAAAGTAAAAGCCAAAGGGCAGGATGGAGGCAAACACGGCAATGTAGACAAAAAAAAGCCATTCCTTCCAGGAGTATTGCACCAGAGTAACCCATGGTAAGCGGTAAAAGCTAAAAACCACGCTTCCCATGGCAAAACCGTATAACAGCAGCGTCCAGGGAGAATAGGT